>CANQYH010000160.1 GCA_947628025.1 uncultured Lachnospiraceae bacterium
GGCCGCCGTATACAAAGCCGTCGGATTCTGGAATAAAAAGTAACGGTTTGCCTCGGAAGGAGAAAACGTAACCGCAGGATCGCCAATGGTACGCTGTGCCGCGTTATCGGTGATATATCCGTCATAGGTTTTCTTTCCATACCAGTTCGAATAAAATACTACGTCGCCTGCCTGCAGTTTAAGATCTTCATCTTCCACCTGAACATTCCAATCGTCGACGTTTTCCGCGGTCACTTTGTACTCATCCAGATATTCCTTTTTCAGCCGCGTCATATCGACAGAGGAACCGTCATCAGTCAAAAGTTCCGATGCCACGCCCACATGATAAAATACGCGCAGCGGCAAAGCATCTTCCGATGGCTCATCGGAAGAATTCTTTACATTCGTACTGTATTTAGGTGGATTCTCCGCATAATCTATGGTTGCTTTCCGGACCGGCAGAACCGATACCGGAATATTGATATACAGGGCCTCGTCAAAACCGGTATCCGAAACGAGACCGCCCTGTTCGATCACATCATCGGTATAATTACCTGTATCCTCCACCCAAATGCGGATATCGCTAAGTTTATAGACCCCTGGGAAATGGCTGTAATGCGTTTCCTTTGTAGGATCTGTTTCCTTTTCATCTAATTTATCCTGCTTTAATTTATATAAATCGTTATTCTCATTATCCGAATCATCTTCCGGATCATCTTCCGTACCATAGGCCGGATTCATATGCAGCTCCTCGCGCTCGGCCTTTGAAATATTCATCCGATAAAACGTAAATACCGTGTTTTCCAGCCGTTTTTTGTTTTCCTCCGACAAGTCATCAAATGCTGCATCACTTGGCAAATTGGAAACAAACTGACGGGCGGTTTCATTATCCAGATAATAGGTATCTTTGGACCAATCGCCTGCGTTTTCTTCTTCCCCTATAAACTGATGAGTCTCATTATTATACCAGCCCATCCCATGTCCAGGCTCCTTGAATTCCTCTGTCTGCGTAAAAGCATAGTCGTAGACTGCCGTCTTGGTCACACCATACTTTTCCCCAAACAGCACCACGCTGTCGACATCCTTGACCTCCATATATTCGCCCATGGGGTCTGTGTAAGTCACAGAATCGCTCACGCCTAAGTCATTGGAACCGCTCACCGGTTGGAACAGAGGTGTAATGATCTCCTGCATGATAGTAGCAAACGCATCCGTAATCGTGTTTGCGCCCTCTACTCCGGTTTTAACATAATACGCGGCTTTGGCATAATCTATATTATCAGCCACGTCAGCATCCGTCAGGCCATAGGGATCACTTTCATCAAGGTGCGGATATTCGACCGTCTGTACCGCTTCAGCAAGATAACCATTACCATGACCCCAAGGATTCCCTTTCACTCCGTTAAAAAATTTACCCTCGGGATTCTTAAATATATTTTTCACCTCCTGCCACGGTTGATAATTACTAACTGCTTCAAGCGCTTCCTTTTCATCAGTATCCGGTTTTCTCCAGGCATCAAACGCTGTTTTAGCTTTGGCGATACCAACCAAAATCATTTCACCTACAGAATAATCTGGATATATCGTCTTTTGAACGACCGCTTCATTACTGCTATCATCAATATATCCTTTTTCTTTCAGCCATCCCAAATCCTCAAAATACTTTCTCGGATCCATGGTTGGAGCATTGGTCGTGATTTCATCTGAGAAATCCGACGTAAGCTCGCCCTCGAGACTCTTGTTCTCTTCATACTTTGATGCAACCGCATTTTTAACCTCTTCGTCCTTGATCTCTGACGGATCTTTCATATCCACAGAAATGGTATAAATGCTGCAGTCATTTCCATTATATTCCTTTTCCACTGCCGCCTTATAGTAAGCGGTAGTCATCAAAGTTCCCAAAAGCATGGCGGCAACGGAACTGCTATAATTCTCCGCGAATGTTACCATTGCCTCCCGCCCTTTACCTACAGGTTTTTGATAAGTGTTGTTGTCATACCCCTCATAACCTATAGGAACATACTCACCATTACTGTTTTTCTGCACAAACATATCCCAGAAGTTCGGAATCCCCAACTTTTCGGCCGTATCTTTTTGTCCTGACTCGAAGTCATATCCGACAAACGAACGCAGTTTATTCCCCGTATCATTCACAAAGCCTCTGTTTTCATCCGTTATAACCTTATTAAAAGTTCCTTGCAGCATGTCGGTGGCCGCACCGTCTGTCAACATGACCAGAGACGGAATACAGTCATAGACCTCCGTACCTACTTTTACCGTCTTATCCGCAGCCAGTAGTTCTTGTAAACCTACCGCGTAACCTGCTTGGATATTCGTGGTACCATTGCGGTATGCGGTATATGTATTATTACCACAGCCATTAAAACCCGTTGTCAATTTCGATTTTATATCTTCATTCCCTGAATTGTTCGCATCGCTTTGTCTAAGTTTTGTGATTTCATTATTTACGAAAACCCATCCACTGCCTTCGTTGGGCAATGTTTGTAAAGGCTTCGCTCCGTTACATGCATCAGCTGTACCATCGTTCCATCCGGTAGTAAGATATGAAGTATAACCAAGCTTTTCATCTTTTTGGGGTTCATAATGCTTCATAGGAAGAATCACTACCGCAGTATCGTGGCCATCATATTTAAATGTTGTGCCCGTATTAACCGTTTCGTTAGATTGCGAACCATCTCCAAACAGAACCACAGCCACCTCATTATAAACGCTGGCATTCATCAACGTATCGATCGCCCGGTTGACGGCTTCAATCGTGATAGCGATACGCTCGTCTTTCCATCCTATATCGTCACCTTTAGCGCTGTTGTACATCGACCCAGAGTTATCAAACACGATCACTGTCCTGCTCGGAGGTATGCCGATACTTTCCTGGCTCGAACCCAACGCAGAAAAGACGTGCAGGAAATCGCTGGTATTTTTAACCTCTTCCTTATCCAAACCATCCGTCGCTAAATCCAGCGTTAATACATTCGTCTCACCATTATACGAACCATTGCTCTGCCCATACGCGAACACTGTCTTATCGACCCAGAGGCGTCCGGCATTGCGGGAATTCTCATCCAGGTTCAAAATACTCTCAAATCCGTCCATCGTACTCGCGTCGGCCACCCAGCTGGTCACGCCGGGGGTCGGGCCCGTCTGGCTCCCCGCGCCTGGCGCCTCTTCTGCCCGGACGGAAAGCCCTCCAAAACTAAGATTGGACACTACCATACACACGCTCAGAAGCAGAGCCTGTAGTCTGCGTAATCCTTTCCTTGTCTTCATAATCTTCTCTCTCCTTTTGCTTTTTTCACAAACATTCGTCTCGATCCATTCTCTGCTGATCCGTTTTCATACCACATGCCTCATCGGGTCCGTATCTCTCTCATGATTATTTTCTCCCTTGCCTTTTATTTCACTCGTAAACGCGCCCTTTCGGGGACTAAAAACCGCTTCTAACCGGCCGATCCCGCCGTCCGGAGCTGCGTACAGCTCTCCAGCGCGGTACGTATCAGGTGCATCAGCTCCATCGAACTGCGGAATGGTACCTGCTGGCTCCGCCATCGGACCGTTCCCTGCCAGCTGATATGCTGCCGGTAATATACCCGGATCAGGAACGCTTCAGACCCGATCGGGATGACCCCCGTGCGTGTATCGTCCCCGCCGGCGAACGCTTCTTCCTGCCGCTCGCGGCTCCGGGCCTTTCGGATCGAAGAAAACGTCCTCAATTCCCGCTTTTCCGGCGTATCCACTTTCCCGCTCAGCCATCCGTCGATCAGCAGAACCGCCTGGTCCAGGCCGCTGAACGGCTCGCTCCTGTCGCAGAAGAAGCGCCGTATGACTCCGCTCACGGCCCCGTTTTCCGTAAGAGTACAGCGCAGCATGTAAAGCCCCGCCTCTTCCGGTACTATGCCGGACGCTTTTTTTACCTGTTCTTCCATCATTTTCCCCCTCCGCAACGCCTGTGATGGGTATTTCAACAGGCTGAGATTTCGCAGAGCATAGACTCTGCGAAATTTTTTTAAAAAATGGCGGATTATAGGGAAAAAATCGTCGGACTGACTGCAATTTTGACGGCGAATAATTGTCGCAAAATAAGAAACTATTTCACTGATCCGGACGGTCCCAACGGGCCGGAAATATAGATTTTAACTGGGTTTTCAGGCTTACGGACACGCCAACTTTTCGCCCCTGAAATGACTGCGATTTTGACGGCGAATAGACAAATCAGATGAAAGATAACTCGTTTTTGGCCCTGTATTTATATCTTTCAGGCTCTTTTCGGGGGCGAAAACCCATAAATTTTTCATAAATTCTATTGACTTTTGGCAGAATTGACCGCATAATGAAAACAAAATTAAGATTCGCAGAGTCTATGCTCTGCGAAATTTTTTCTTTTATCATATCCGGGCCGTCTCGATCCCAGGCAGCGGATATTCCCGGCCAATACTCCCGAAATCGCTTTTTAACCGTCATTTTTACGGTCATCCGGCAGGTTACAGGCTGAAACCTAATGCAGTTCATACAGGTTGCGCATCGGGTTGTTTTTCGGCGATATTTTCTCATATAAAAGGTTATATCGGAGGTTGAACTGTGCTAAACCTATTCCGGATCATAGGGTACCAGGTTAAAAATCCACCGGATCGGACCAGGTTACAGCAGGTTTACGCTGTTCTTTCCGCTGCGGACTACAAAATATGTGCCATATACCATATACTTTATACAGGCATTCGGAATAAAATAAAGCAAGAGCTCTTTCAGGAGTCGTTCATGAGTCAATACGCACCTATTTCCGGCGTGGTCACAAACATCGCCGTCTTTCCCTCGGACCAAGAGGCCTATTCTCCCTGCGCCCTGACCCTGACTGTGCAGGACGTTTTCGGCAGCCAGAATACCGTTATCCTGGAACCCTCCACCTACGTGCTGAACCAGGCCCCGATCCACCAGGGGGACCCGGTCATCTTTTTCTATGATACCACAGAGCCGATGCCGCTCATTTTCCCGCCCCTCCACCGGGCGGTGGCCGCCGTCAAACCCGCCTACGCCCAGAGCGCTTATCTGGACACGTTCGGCCAGGATCTGGTCAGCAGCGACGGCCTGCTGAAGATCGAGCTCTCCGCACTGACCGACACGCGCACGCAGAACGGGCAGATCTACGAGGGCGTGCTCGCGGACCATCTGCTGCTGGTGCTCTTCGGCTCCGCCACCCGCAGTATCCCGGCGCAGACCACCGCGGAGGCGGTCACGGTCTTCTGCTGCTGACGCGGTCTCATCCGACTTTCCCCGCGGCCAAACGGAAAGCCGCCGGCGAAAAAAACGCCCCCGCGTCATACGTTTCCGCATGACGCAGGGGCGTTCTCAATCCGTTCTTTATTCCATTATTCATCGTCGCCGTCAAAACTGTCGTCCCGGCGGTCACGATCTCTCCGATCGCCGCGTCCGCCGCGGTCTCCTCTGCCTCCGCGGTCCCGGCGGTCGCGATCCCGGCCGCCCCGGTCGGAACTGTCGGGCGCGGGCACGTCGCCGGTCATCTCGCTGGGCTTCATGGTCAGATTGATGCGGCCCATCTTGTCGATCTCGATGACGCGGACCGTCACCTCATCGCCGATATTGACCACGTCCTCGACCTTGCCGACTCTCTTCTCAGACAGTCTGGAAATATGGACCATACCGTCCTTATTGGGAGCCAGCTCCACGAACGCGCCGAAATTCATGATCCGGGCGACCTTGCCGGTCATCACCTGGCCGACCTCCACATCGTTGACGATGCTCTCGATGATGCGGATGGCTTTCTCGATCATATCCTTGTCGACGCCGCAGACCGATACGCTGCCGTCGTCCTCGATGTCGATCTTCACGCCGGTATCCTCGATGATCTTGTTGATCACCTTGCCCTGCTTTCCGACCACGTCGCCGATCTTCTGCGGATCGATCATGATCTGCTGGATCTTCGGCGCGTACGGGCTCAGCTCAGGCCTCGGCTCGGAGATCTCCGGCTTCATGCAGGTATCCATGATGAAGAGCCGGGCCTCGCGGCAGCGGGCGATCGCTCCCTCCACGATGGGACGGGTCAGGCCGTGGATCTTGATGTCCATCTGGATCGCCGTGATACCGTCCACCGTGCCGGTCACCTTGAAATCCATGTCGCCGAAGAAGTCTTCCAGGCCCTGGATATCGGTCAGCAGTACGAAATCGTCGTCGGTCTCTCCGGTCACCAGACCGCAGGAGATGCCGGCCACCATCTTCTTGATCGGGACGCCTGCCGCCATCAGGGACATGCAGGAGGCGCAGGTGGAAGCCATGGAGGTAGAACCGTTGGACTCAAAGGTCTCGGATACGGTGCGGATCGCGTAGGGGAACTCCTCCGTGCTGGGAAGCACCGGAAGCAGCGCCCGCTCCGCCAGCGCGCCGTGGCCGATCTCACGGCGTCCCGGTCCGCGGCTGGGCTTGGTCTCGCCTACGGAGTAGGACGGGAAATTGTAATGGTGCATATAGCGCTTGCTGACTTCATTTTCATCCAGACCGTCCAGCTTCTGCGCGTCGGACAGCGGGCCCAGGGTGCAGACATTGCAGATCTGGGTCTGTCCGCGGGTAAACATAGCGGAACCGTGGACCCTCGGAATGATATCGACCTCCGCCGACAGCGGGCGGATCTGGTTCATCTCACGTCCGTCGGGGCGCTTGTGATCCTTGAGGATCATCTTGCGGACCGTCTTTTTCTGATACTGATACACCGCTTCGCCCAGAACGGCCAGCCAGTCTTCGTGATCGGCGAAGACCTCTTCCAGCTTCTCGGTGATCATGCGGATGTTATTCTCTCTGGTCTCTTTATCGTCGGTAAATACGGCCTCTTCCATCGCCTCGGAAGGAACGATCTCCATGATCCGATCCATCAGCTCCGTCGGAATCGCGAAGCTCTCATAGGCGTGCTTGGCCTTGCCGACCTCCGCCACGATGGAGTCAATGAAGCGGATGATGACCTGGTTGACCTCATGGGCGCGGTAGATCGCCTCGATCATGGCCTCCTCCGGGATCTCATTGGCGCCCGCCTCGATCATGATCACTTTCTCTCTGGTGGAAGCCACGGTCAGGTTCAGGTCGCCCTCTTTCCACTCGGACTGGGAGGGATTGATGATGAACTGCCCGTCGATCATGCCTACCTGGGTCATAGCGCAGGGGCCGTCAAACGGGATATCGGATACGCAGGCCGCGATGGCGGAACCCAGCATGGCCACCAGCTCGGGCCGGCAGTCCGGATCCACGCTCATGACCAGGTTATTCAGCGTCACGTCGTTGCGGTAGTCCTTGGGGAACAGCGGCCGCATGGG
>CANQYH010000161.1 GCA_947628025.1 uncultured Lachnospiraceae bacterium
GCGGGTACCGGCTCGTGTGCCTGGGGGAGATGGGGATCGGCAATACGACCACATCCAGCGCGGTGGCCTCGGTGCTTTTGGAAATGGAACCGGCGGCGGTCACGGGCCGGGGCGCGGGGCTTTCCGGAGAGGGCCTGAGGCGGAAACAATGGGTGATCGAGGAGGGAATCCGCCGAAGAAAGCCGGACCCGGCAGACCCGGTGGATGTGCTGTCCAAGGTCGGCGGTCTGGACCTGGCGGGTCTGGCCGGTGTCTGCCTGGGCGGGGCGGTTTACCATATGCCGGTGGTGCTGGACGGGGTGATCACGGCGGCCGCGGCATTGGCGGCGGCGCGGCTTTGTCCGGCTGTGACCGATTATCTGCTGGCTTCCCATGTGTCCGCGGAACCTGCGGGGCGGATGATCCTGGAGGAGCTGGGCCTGCAGGCGGCGGTCACGGGCGGGCTGTGCCTGGGCGAAGGAACGGGGGCCATGACTTTCGTGCCGATGCTGGATATGGCCGCGGACGTGTACCGGAACATGAGTACGTTTGCGGAGATCGAGATCGAGGCGTATCATCCAATGCGGGACTGACCGGGGGAGGATGGGGCGATGGGGCAGTTTCGCATGCGCGCAAAGCAGGAGAGCGATAGGGCCCTAGGGAATGTGCGGAACAGAATGTCAAGATGATATTGAATTGCGTACAAGGCAGGAGAGCGATGGGACTGCGAGTTGTGTGCAGAATAGGATGTCAATACGGTATTGGTCTACTGCGCAAAGCAGGAGAGCGATGCAGACATAAGTTGTGCGCAGAGCAGCCAAAATACGCGGAGGTAAAAGAATGTTGTATCTGGTGACGGGAGGCAGCGCCAGCGGGAAATCGGCCTATGCGGAATCGCTGCTTTTGCAGTCGGAGGCGAAACACAGGGTCTATCTGGCGACGATGCGGCCCTGGGATGAGGAATGTGTGAAGCGGATCGAGCGCCACCGCTGGATGCGGGAGGGCAAAGGCTTTTCCACGGCGGAGGTATACGGCCGGATCCGCGGAGAGGAATTACTGGCGCAGATGAGGCCGCTTGACTGCGGGGATGAGCCTTTCGGAAAAACGGTTCAGGCCGCACTGGAGAAAACGGCCGGATCCGGGACGGCGAAAGATTTAAGACAGGAACGGCCGGACGCGCAGACCACAGCTGCAGAACTGGGAGACGCTCGCCTGGCGTCTGCGAAAATATTTCCGGACACGGCGGTTCTTTTAGAGTGCATGTCCAATCTGCTGACAAATCTGTTTTACAGCCCCCTGTACGACCGGGAGGGACTGGCGGAACTGGCCGCGTCGGATCTTTTGTGGCTGAACGGACAGGTGAAAGACCTGATCGTCGTGACAAACGAGGTGTTTTCCGACAGTGAAGATTACGATGCGGAAACGGAACTCTTCCGCAGAATCCTGGGCCGGATCAACCAGGCGCTGGCAGCCGAGGCGGACCGGGTGACCGAGGTCGTATTCGGGATACCGGTCGCATGGAAAGCGAAAGAAAGTATGCTGGATCAATCAGTCGCTGGCAGCTGAGGCGGATCGGGTGACGGAGGTCGTGTCCGGGATACCGGTCGTATGGAAAGCGAGAGAAAACGCCGCTTCGCCGGGACGGTGGTCTGTCCGGGGAAAGCGATTCAGGGGCGAGGCGCGGTTTGCGTGAGATCCGGCCGCATCAGGCCCTTATAGACAGCATAAGATTTTTGGAGGGAATGTAGTATGAAGATACTCGGCAGCCTGGTCATTGCATTTTCCATGTATTCCCGTATCCCGATGCCCAGGATGGAGTGGACGCGGGAGCGGATGGAATATGCGCTTTGCTTTTTCCCGCTGGTGGGTCTGGTCCAGGGCTTGCTTTTGTGCCTGCTTTTCCCGCTGGCGCAATGGCTGGGCGGGGGGCAGGCGTTTTTGCAGAGCGTGTGCGGGACGGTGCTGCCGCTGCTTCTGACCGGCGGGATCCACATGGACGGTTTTTTGGATGTGTCGGACGCCCGCTCCTCATTTGGTGACGCCCAAAAGAAGCTGGAGATATTGAAAGATCCCCATATCGGTGCGTTCGCCGTGATCCGCTGCGGCATGTACCTGCTTTTATATTTGGGAATCTTTTCCATGATCGATCGAAGTATGCTTCCGGCCGTCGGAGCGGTCTATGTGGCAGAGAGGGCCCTGAGCGGCTGGTCGGTGGTCTCATTCCCGAAAGCGAAAAAGGACGGCCTGGCGGCGTCTTTTGCGGGCGGGGCCAGAAAACGGGCCGTGGGCGTCTGTACGGCGGTCTATCTGCTGTGGAGCCTGTGTATTTTCTGGCGGACCATGGGCCTTTTGGCCGCCTGCGCGGGTGCGTTGGCCGCTGCGGCGATGTTTGCATGGTACAAACGGATGGCGGTCAGGGAATTCGGCGGTGTGACCGGCGACCTGGCCGGGTATTTTCTGCAGACGGCAGAGCTGGCGCTGCTGGCGGTCATCGCTGTCTGTGGCCGGTTGGCGGTCTGAGACGGTGCAATGACGGCGCTTGGCCGGGACAGAGAGCGGGGGCGGCGTATCGTCCGGAAGCGGGCGAAACACATTTTAACGTTAGGGAGGAACAAAGTCATGAAGCTGGTGGTCGGCGGCGCGTACCAGGGAAAACGGAAGTTTGCGCAGAACATGTGGGCGGACACATATCCTGTCTTTGCAGACTTTCATCTGAAGATCCGGAAACTTATGGAAGAAGATCGCGACGTCGCGGAATATATCGGCGGACTGCTGGCGGAGTATCCGGACGCCGTGATCCTCTTGGATGAGGTCGGCTGCGGGATCGTGCCGATGCGCGCGGAGGACCGGCGGTACCGCGAAGAGGTGGGCTGCGCGGGGCAGCTGCTGGCGCAGCGCGCGGAGGAAGTATACCGGGTGGTCTGCGGCATTGGGACGCGGATCAAGCCGTGAGAATTTTTGATTGGAAAATAATCGATCCTTTTGTATAATATGAAGTAAGCGGTTCCGGGGCGGCAGCTTCTTTCTGCGTGAGGCAGGATGAGATCCAAGCCGGGGCTGCGGAGAGAATGAAATTGGGCAAGGAGAGCCGTATGCGTTTATACAGGTCAAAACTCCGGGAAAAGATGGGAGAATCGTTAAAGGCAGTCCTGCCGGTGGCGGGGATCGTGCTTTTGTTGTCCTTTACGGTCGCGCCGGTTCCCGCGGGTATTCTTCTGGAATTTCTGGCGGGGGCGGCGCTTCTTTTGATCGGGATGATGTTTTTTACGTTAGGAGCGGAGCTTTCGATGACGCCGATGGGCGAGCGGACCGGCGGGAGCCTGGCGAAGTCACGTAAGTTGTGGCTGATCATGGTCATGGGATTTTTGCTGGGGTTTGTGGTGACCGTATCGGAGCCGGATCTGCAGGTGCTGGCCAATCAGGTGCCGTCGATCCCCAATCAGGTGCTGATCCTGGCGGTGGCCGGTGGCGTGGCCGCTTTTCTGGTGCTGGCGCTTCTGCGTATGCTGTTTAAGGTGCCGCTGTCCCCGGTCCTGATCGTTTCTTATCTTTTGGCTATGACGGCGGCTCTGTTTGTGCCGGAGGATTTCCTGGCGGTGGCCTTTGATTCCGGCGGTGTGACGACGGGGCCGATGACCGTGCCTTTCATCATGGCGTTCGGCGTGGGCATTTCTTCGGTGCGAAACGACGAGCGGGCCGCGGAGGACAGCTTCGGCCTGGTAGCTCTCTGCTCCGTCGGGCCGATCCTGATGGTACTGCTTTTGGGGATCCTTTATCATCCTGACGGAGGCGATTATGCCGGTTCGGTACTTTTGACAGCGGCCGATTCGGTGGAACTGGGACGGCTGTTTACTTCGTCGATCCCGCATTACATGGGGGAAATTTTGATTTCTTTGCTGCCGGTTTTATTGTTTTTCATTGTGTTCCAGATCTTTTTTCTGAAAATGGAGCGCCGCGCGCTTTTAAAGATCGTTATCGGGCTGGTCTATACATACGTAGGCCTGGTGGTGTTCCTGACCGGGGCCAATGTGGGATTTATGCCCGCGGGGAACTACCTGGGCCGGATCCTGGCCGCCATGCCGCACCGGTGGATCATCGTGCCCGTCGGCATGGTGATCGGTTATTTTATCGTAATGGCGGAACCGGCGGTGTATGTGCTGATGAAGCAGGTGGAGGAACTAACCGACGGGGCGGTTTCCGGCGCGGCCATGAAACTGAGCCTGTCGTTGGGCGTGGCGGTGTCGGTAGGCCTGGCGATGAGCCGGGTACTGACGGGCCTGAACATCCTCTGGTACGTGATCCCGGGCTACGGTCTGGCGCTGCTTTTGTCTTTCTTTGTGCCGCGGATGTTTACGGCGATCGCGTTCGATTCCGGCGGCGTGGCGTCCGGGCCGATGACGGCGGCGTTTCTGCTTCCGTTTGCCATGGGAGCATGCCAGGCGGCGGGCGGCAGTCTGGTGCGTGACGCGTTCGGGGTCGTGGCTATGGTAGCCATGACGCCGTTACTCACGATCCAGGGCCTGGGGCTGATCTACCGCTGGAAGAGCCGTTTGGGGCAAAGGCCGGATCAGGTCGGAACGGCGCCCGCGGGACCGGAACTGTATGGGGAATTTGAGATCATTGAATTATAGGGAGGTGGCGGCGGATGAGCGAACTGTATCTGCTTACGACGATCGCCGGCCGGAACGCGCTGCCCAGGTTCCTCGCTTTCTATGAGAACCACGGACTGACGGTCGATCTGGTGACGCTGGGACACGGGACTGCCAACAGCGAGATGATGGATTACTTTGGGCTGGAATCTTCGGAGAGAGCCGTGCTTTTGACGGTGGTAACGGACCGTGTGTGGCCGGAAGTGAAAAAAGGATTGCGGCGGCGTTTCCAGATCGACGTGCCGGGGACGGGGATTGCGTTTATTGTGCCATTGAGCAGCATCGGGGGACGGCGGGAGCTCCGGTTTCTGACGGAGAACCAGGAATTTGTGAAAGGGGAGGAGAGCGCCTTGAAAGATACGCAGCATGAACTTTTGATTGTGATCGCGAACCAGGGATACAGCAATATGGTCATGGACGCCGCCAGAGAGGCGGGAGCGGGCGGCGGCACGGTGATCCATGCGAGAGGAACGGGAATGGAGCGGGCGGAAGCGTTCTTCGGCGTGACGCTGGCTTCGGAGAAAGAGCTTGTCTTTATCGTAACCAGGACCGAGAGCCGCAGGGCGATCATGCAGGCGGTGATGCGTAAGGCCGGGATGCAGACCAAGGCAAAGGCCATCGTATTTTCACTGCCGGTGACGGACACGGCAGGGCTGCGCCTGATCGAGGAAGAGCCGGAATGACGTGAATGTGAGGCATTGTCCCGATTCAGGGCCGTCCGATACGGATACGGGGCGCAGGCAAGAGGGAAAACGAGCGGAGGCAGGATATGCGGCAGGGATATTATACGTCGGGGGAATTTGCGAAGAAAGCGAACGTGACGGTCCGGACCATCCGGTTTTATGACCGGAAGGGGCTCTTAAAGCCCAGCAGGGTGGAAGAAAACGGGTACCGCCTCTATACCGATGAGGATTTCGGGCGGCTGCAGAAAATATTGTCCCTGAAATATCTGGGCTTTTCCCTGGAGGAGATCATGGCGATGCCCATGGGCGACGACGCGGAGAGCGTGGCCCATTCGCTTGCGCTGCAGAAAAACCTGATCCAGAAACGGATCCGTCATCTGGAAACCATGAGCCGTTCCCTGGAGGATACGGCCCGTATGGTGGAACAGTCGCAGCAGGTGGACTGGAGCCGGATCCTGCATCTGATCCATATTACCAATATGGAGCACGCGCTGGTGGAGCAGTACAAAACGGCGGTGAATATCGACGTGCGGATCGGCCTGCACAGCCGCTTCTCGCATAATCCGGTGTCCTGGTTCGAATGGCTGGCGTCCCGGATCGATTTCACGGCGGCGCGGGACGTCCTGGAGGTGGGCTGCGGCAACGGGGAGCTGTGGCGGCATGTGCCCCGGCAGGTGACTGGCAGCCGGAACATCTGGGTGACGGACGTATCCGAGGGAATGGTGGAAGACGCGGCTGCGCGGCTGGGCGGCCGGGCGGAGGAGAGCGCGGAGGGGCTGCAGTTCCGGGTGGAAGACTGCCAGGACCTTTCCTGGGCGGACGGTTCCTTTGATATAGTGATTGCCAACCATGTGCTTTTTTATCTCAAGGATATTCGCCGGGCTCTCATGGAGATCCGCCGGGTGCTGCGGCCGGGCGGGGTCTTTTACTGCAGTACCTACGGGCAGGCCCATATGAAAGAGATCACCTCCCTGGTGCAGGAATTTGATCCCCGGATCAGCCTGTCGGAGGTGGCCCTGTACGAACTGTTCGGTCTGGAAAATGGCCAGGCCATGCTGGAGCAGGTCTTCGGAAAGGTACGGAAAGTATTGTACGACGATTATCTCTGGGTGAATGAAGCGGAACCGCTGATGGATTATATTTTGTCCTGTCACGGAAACCAGGGCGAGTACCTGGGTCAGCGGCGGGAGGAATTCCGGCGTTTCCTGCAGGGGAAGATCGCGGAAAACGGCGGGATCCGGATCACAAAGATGGCGGGGATCTTTGTATGTGAGGAGTAGTTTTTTGCCGTTATGGACGGAGAATGAGAAACGCCAGGGGTTTATTTGTGATTTTTGTTTAAGCGACTGTGGTTTTATGGACGAAAGGACGCCCAAAAAGTTTAAAGAAAGGTTTACTTGCGATCGTATTGCTCTGACTATGAATTATTGGACGAAAGAAGTGCGAACTGTCAAATGGTTTGCTTGCGGGCCATAACCGGCCGGCTGTGATCTTATGGACGAGGGAACATGCAAAAACTTTAAAAGGACCGAATCGTTTCGCTCCGCCTGAGCCGCGGCGGATGGCCGGTCTGATTTTAGAAATGGATCGGGAGAGAACGAAAAACGGAAGCGAAAAGGGGGAAGGACGATGGACCGGATCGAACAGATGGAGCGGGAACTGGCCTACATAAAAAAGCGGGTCGAAAGCCTGGAGGAGAGGCTGGAACAGGAAAAACAGCGGCAGCAGACAGGCAATGTGCCGAACATCGCAAGGCGGCCGTGGAACGGGAACGGGCAGGCGGCAGGCTGGGGTGCGCGCCAGGGCGGACAGAGTGCCTGGCAGCCTGCACAGGGGAAAGATCTGCCGGTGCAGGGAGGGACCTTGCCTGCGCAGGGCATGAACCCGCCGCAACAGGGAGCAAATCAGCCGATACAGGGCATGGGACAACCTATGCAGGGAGCGCCCTCGCCGCAGCAGGAGACA
>CANQYH010000162.1 GCA_947628025.1 uncultured Lachnospiraceae bacterium
ATACTCCCGCCCCCGCTCCCCGATCGTGTCCATATGGCAAAACAGGCAGTGCAGGACCATATGCAGATACGCTCTGTTGACACAGACGCGTCCGCGGCGGTACATCCGGCACAGGCTGTCCGGCTGGTAGCGGATCAGAAATCCATCCGTCCCCAGACCGTCTGTGTCCGGATCGGCCTCATATCCCAGACTGCTCAGAGACACGTCCAGGAAGCGCATATTCAAATATAATTCATTCCGCGCCAAAGTCAGGATCCTGGTACAGAGATTCACCGTATCCAGTTCCTGCAGCTGGCGCTGGCGGGTGGGGTCGGTCATATGGAGCTCCTTTATCTGCATTCGATTTTGCCTGCTCAATTCCCGCCGCCCCGGGGGCCGAATGGGTTCGGGGCGCGAAACTCCACCCTTTCCGCTGTTCCGGGACGTATGCGGGAATTTTTCATAAAATGCTAACGAATAATTTCACAAAATTTTCATATGCCCCAAGCAATTCACTATTATGACTATGAACATATTCTCTCCATGAAAAATCTGTTTCTTTTCCGGGCCATTTACTAAAATAAAAAAAGTAACGAATGGAAAAATCACAGCGAAAACCGCCTCCGCCGTGCGCCTCCCATCCCGCGCTTGCGGTCCATCAGATAGCTGACCGCGTCCTGCTTTCCGGCCTCTCCCGCCACTTCCAGCAGGCGGTCAGTCTGCGCAGCATCATAGGGGATATGCCCAAACAGCCACTGCAGCCGGTCCATATGGCCGTCCCGGACCGCTTTCGCCGCGGCGGTAACCGCGTGTTCCGTCAGATATTCCAGATACCGCCTCTCATACCGTTCTTCCAGCCGGTAGGGGTACTTAAGACGCAGAAGCGCCAGTTCCGTTACTAGTTCTTCCGGCTCCTGCACCTGCACATGGGGAAAAAGACCGTCGTATTCCGAAAACTGGAACTGGGTCCTGACAAAAGCGTTGCGGTATTTATGCCCGCAGCCGTGAGTCTCCGTCACCAGGATCCGCGCCGGGGTGTTTTCCACTGCCTCCTCGAAAAATTCCGGCAGGATCAGCCTGGCGCAGCGCCGGCGTTCCGGAAATCTTTCCGGCTGATACGAAGAATGCGGATCCAAATCAGCCGCCGGAACCCCAGCGCCGGATGTGGATCCTGTCGGATGCACAGACCGATCCTCTTCCCTTTCCTCTGGGATATACGTCAGTTCCAGCGTCTGCCGCAGCTCCGCCAATACCTCCCGCAGGCAGGACCTCCGATCTTCGTCTACATGCGCCGTCAGTTCCCGGATCCCATAGCAGCCGGTAAAAACGCCCGCACCCCAGTCCAGCGTCGTGCTGTACAGTTCCAGCCTCCGCAGATTTTCGCAATTATAAAACGCATAAGCGCCGACCCGCGACAAATGAGCCGGCAGGCGCAGTTCCTCCAGCCGGTCTCCTCTCACGGCGGGAAGCGCGTCTGGCTCGTACGGCTTCTGCTTCTGCGAAGACGTAAATATTCCGTCTGCTTCCCTCTGCTCCTCCGGGGCTGGACCAGGCTTCCGCAAAGACATAAACATACCGTCTGCTTCCCTCTGCTCCTCCAGAGCTGGATCCGGCTTCTGCGAAGACGTAAACATGCTGTCTGCTTTGCTCTGCACATCTGAACTCAGCACAGATCTCCGCCCCTGCAAGGCCCCAGCCGAATCGTTCTTCTGCTCTCCCGCGCCGGTCCTCACGCCGTCCGTTCCATCCCACCAGAAACATTCCCCGCGCACCGCGTCCTCATAAGCCGCGCGCGCAGAAAACACGTAAGGAGCCAGCTCGGTCACCGGCTGTCCGCATATCGTATCCGGGATCACGACCAGCGTATCCAGTCCGCGGCATTCCCATATCCGTATCCCGGCGGCTTCCCCCTGTCCGCTCAGATTCTCGCACAAAAACAGCATCTTATCCTTTCAGCCCTCTCGCCTGCCTGTCCATATCCTCTACGACAATGTCGTAGATCTCCCCCAGGGAAGCGCAGTATTCCAGAACTTTCCAGGGTTCGTTGGTATGAAAATGGATCTTGATCAGTTCCTCGTCGCCCACCGCCAGCAGGCAGTCTCCCTGAAAATGCTCCGTGAAATAATCGCTGATCACATCCTCGTCCAGATCTTCTCCCTCGATCAAAAGCTGCGTATCATACCGAAATTCCAGCATCGTTTTCTCTCCTTACCGTTTTCCGCGTCTGGCCCTCCGCGCCGTTCCCGCATCCGCCGGACGACCAGGGCCACATTCCGCTTTTTTCATAAAAATCATACCACAATCCGCCGGAAAAGTCTATTTGCCACGGCCATTCTGCCGCGATATTTTAACGGATAGTTAAACGGCGTTCCTGTCCGCTCCCCAAAGAAAATGTCCATCACCAAGTCTGTCGCGGCATTTACCGCAAGCGCCGCCGCGATATTTTAATGCCGCCCCCACCCGCTCCCCAAAGAAAATATCCACCGCAAGATTCGCCGCGATGTCTTCCACAAGATCTGATGCAAAGTCCATCGCAAAGTCTGCCGCGATACCTTCCACAAAGTCTGACGCAAAATCCACCGCGGTCCAAATCTCCGCCGCCCGGCCACAAAAAGAGCCGCCACAAATTTTGCAGCAGCCCTTTTGTAAAATATCATATTTATGCTTTTTTATACTTTTCGCTAGTCCAAAGCCGCCAGATAGACGCGCCGCCCAAAAGCTCAGCCGTGAACGCTTTCATACAACACCAGCGTCACGATGGCTAACAGAAAATACACCGCTCCTGCCAGCAAAAGCCCCCTGGCGCTTTTCCGCTCCAGCGCTTTTCTTTCGCGGTACTCGTAGAGGTTCTCTTTCTTCTCCCCGCGCAGCATCGGGAACACCAGCTCCGCCGTGTATTTGACGCCGTAGCCGGTCACGTCGAAGATCCCTTTATTGCGGACGGCCTTGATGCTGCCGACGCAGACCAGCAGGACCGAAGCGACGAAAAACGCGTCGCAAACACACCGCAAAAGGAGATATCCCCGCCGGTAACCCAGGTAAAATACGGCCGCCGCGCAGACCAGCCCCGTCGCCATATGGATCAGGAAATCCCTCATAACCGCTTTCATCTGCCCGTCGCCTCTCCTGCCGCTTATTTCTTCGCGCTTTCTTTCAGCTCCGCCATGATCTTCTGGTACTCTGCCTCGTTGCACTGCACGAAATGTCCCGGCCTTACCTCGCGGAAGCTGGGCTTATCCTCGCTGTAATCGTGCTCCGCCAGCGGATTGTAAACGATACGTTTCCGCGCTTTCTCATAGATCGGATCCGGCAGCGGGATCGCCGACAGAAGCGAACGCGTATAGGGATGCAGCGGATAAGCGAACAGTTCATCCGAATCCGCCAGCTCCACCATTTTGCCATAATACATGACTCCGATACGGTCGGAGAAATATTTTACGACCGACAGGTCATGCGCGATGAACAGGATCGTCAGTCCGAAGCGCTCCCGCAGCTCGTTTAACAGGTTAATGACCTGGGCCTGCACCGATACGTCCAGAGCGGAAACCGGCTCGTCCGCGATGATCAGCTCCGGCCGCATGATGATCGAACGGGCCACGCCGATACGCTGGCGCTGGCCTCCGGAGAATTCATGGGGATAACGGGAAGCGTGTTCTTTCACCAGGCCCACCATCTCCAGCATCTCGTACACTTTCTCGTCGATGACCTTTTTGTCGCGCTCGCCCTGGATCACCAGCCCCTCGGCGATGATATCCCGGACCGGCATACGCGGGTCCAGAGAAGCGATGGGATCCTGGAAGATCATCTGGATCTGCGTCACCAGCTTGGTCCTCCTGGCCTTGCGCAGCTCGTTTTTATATTCCTCGGTCAGCTTCGTCTTCTCCTCGCCGCCGGCTTTGGCCAGAAGCGGCTCGTATTTGGCCTTTACCTCCGCCACCAGCTTCTGAGAATACTCCTTGTCGCACCCTTTCTGGTCTTTCTGCGCGGCTTTGATCTTCTCTTTCTGATCCGCCACAAAAGCGTCCAGCTCTGCTTTCAGTTTCGCGGAGTCCGCTCCCGGCTCTTTGCTCTTGACCGCGTAATCCTCTTTCGCCTTTTTGATCGCGTCCTTATAAGACTGGGTCCCTGCGGCGATCCGGATCCCCTTGAAAAACACGTTGCCGGAGGTAATATTGTAAAGTTTAATGATGGAGCGTCCGGTGGTGGTCTTACCGCAGCCGGACTCGCCTACCAGGCCAAAGACCTCGCCTTTTTTTATCTCAAAGCTGACGTCGTCCACTGCCTTGGTCACAAAGTTGCCCGCTTTAAAATACTGGCAAAGATGCTCCACTTTCAGCAAGGTTTCCTGATTAGCCATCTTGACGCTCCCTCCTTTGATTCATTCTGGCGATCCGGTCCGTGATCGCCTTGGGCGGTTCGACCTTCGGCGCGTCGGGATGCAGCAGCCAGGTGGCCGCGTAATGGGTGTCGCTGATCTTAAACATCGGCGGCTGCCGCTCAAAATCGATCTTCATCGCGTACTTATTACGCGGAGCGAACGCGTCGCCCTTGGGCGGATAGATCATGTTCGGCGGCGTACCGGGGATCGATTCCAGCTTCTCGTTCGTATCCAGATCCGGCATCGACGACAGCAGCGCCCAGGTATACGGATGAGCCGAATGATAGAAGATATCTTCGCTCGTGCCATACTCTACGATCTTGCCCGCGTACATGACCGCCACGCGGTCCGCCATGTTCGCGACGACGCCCAAATCATGGGTGATGAAAATGACCGAAAGTTTCCTCTCCTCTTTCAGCTTATTGATCAGCTCCAGGATCTGGGACTGGATCGTCACGTCCAGAGCCGTGGTCGGTTCGTCGCAGATCAGGATGTCCGGGTTGGCCGCCAGAGCGATCGCGATCACGATACGCTGGCGCATACCGCCGGAAAACTCAAACGGATACTGACGATAACGCTTATGGGGCTCCGCGATGCCCACCTCGTCCATCAGCTTGATGGCACGGTGTTTGGCGATCCGCCGCGTGACCTTATTCTTCACGCCGGCCGCATTCTCCATCAGATAATCGATGACGTCCACGGTCGCCGCATGGAAATCGCGCTTATCCTCCGCATTCAGGACCTCGTTGTAATGGTCGACCAGCCGGTGAATCAAATGCGCGATATTCTCTTTGATCAGTTCCAGGTCCGTAACAGCCGCTTCCGCCACTTCCCAGCCGGGCTGCTTGCCCCTGGCGACGATGCGGTCATGCTTGCGGACCTCTCTTTCGTGCGCCCGCAATACCTTGACGTTGTCCTTGATGCCCTGGAAATAATGGTCGATCTCGCTCCTTAAGCTGCCGGAAAATGTGTAGCTCAGAGAGTCTTTCACGATCGCCAGCGGGTCGATGGTCTTTTTCACGGCCTCGGTCAGCTTCTTATGCGTCTCCAGGCACTCGCGGCGGTTCAGGCTCTCACGGCTGTAGACCTCCAGCGCCTTTTGCAGCTCCGCGATCGCCGTGCGCATATTTTCCCGGCTCTTATCCGAAGAATATTTGAGCGCCCGCTGCGCGTCCGCGATGAACGCGGTCATAAAATGGCTGTCCAGATATTCTTTCAGATAATCGTTCAGCTTCTCTACCGGCATATCCGGCAGCGGCTCTCCGGCAAACGTCAGGTAATAGCCCATGCGGAAGAAATTCGGAACCGGTTTTTTCAGCGCTTCGCCGACGATCTCACGGATCCGGTACAGCTTTTCCAGCAGCGCCTTATATTCTTTCGCCTTAAAATCCTTTAAAAGCGCGGAAGAAAGAGTATTCATCTCCGCTTTATACGTAACCGGATCGACCACATACTGGTTCAGCGAATCCACCGACTGCCGCGCGATGTCTTTCAGACGGTCCGTCGTCCCTTTGCCGACGGAATTTTTCTCCAGCTCAAAAGCCAGCTTGTCGATATCGTCCGCCGTCTCCTGCGCCGCCTCGAACGCGGAACGGTAGGCCGCCTCTAATTCAATATGTTTAAACTCAAATTTGTCAAATTTTTTGCAGTTTTCCGACGCCCGGCTCTTCGCCGCAGCATCGGGGGCCGACGCTTCCATCGCCTGCTCCAGCGATTTCAGATAGGAATTAAACGTCGCCCGGCTCTCCCGCTGCCTGGCCTTGCCTTTCAGAAGCATGGCCTCCGTCAGCTGCCGCCCGATGCGCACGATCGGGTTCAGGCTGGACATCGGGTCCTGGAAGATCATCGCGATCTTGTCGCCGCGGATCTTATGGAAATCTTCCTCTGAAATCTTCAAAAGATCCTTGCCGTCGTAAATGATCTCGCCGGATTCAATGATCGAATTGCCCGCCAGGATACCGAGGATGGCCTTGGAAGTCACGGACTTGCCGGAACCGGACTCGCCCACGATCGCCAGCGTCTCGCCCTTATACAGATCGAAATCGATCTCGCGGACCGCCTGCACCTTGCCGTTGCTGGTGTGGAAAGATATTCTCAAATTGCGAACCTGTAATTTTTTCTCCATCAGTCGTCCACTCCTCTCGTAGTCGGGTTAAAGGCGTCGCGCAGGCCGTTGCCGAACAGGTTGAAGCAGATCATCAGCAGTCCCAGGAAAATGCTGGGATACAGGATGGCATGGGGCGATGTAGTAACCACCGCGTTGCCCTGGCTGAGCAGGGTGCCGATGGTGGTGCCTGCAAAGGAGCTCAGGTCCACGATCCCGAGGTACGTCATGGACGTCTCCGAACCGATGACGCCGGGGATGACCAGCGCGCAGCTGGTGATGATGGAGCCGATGCCGTTGGGGAAAATGTGCTTAAACATAAGCCGCCCATCGCTCGCGCCCAGGGTACGGGCCGCCAGGATGAACTCCTGCCCTTTGAAACGATAGAACTGACGCCTCGTCAGCGCAGCCATGCCGATCCACCCGGTCAGCACGAACGCGAACAGGAACGAGGGCACGACGCCGACCTTTTTCGCCAGATGCAGCTGGAACAGCGTCGTCACCACCACGAACGGTACGCCCGACAGCACGTCGGCGATACGGTCGAGGAGCATATCCACCCAGCCGCCGTAGTAGCCCTGGGCCGCGCCGTAGAACGCGCCGATCGTCAGGTTGATGGCGGAGACCAACAGAGCGAACAGCAGGGAGAAACGAGCGCCCACGCCGATTCCGCAGAAGATATCCTGCCCCATGGCGTTGGTGCCCATCACGAAACTGGGCTCATGGCCGTTGAGGTAGAAATAGTAATTGTAATAA
>CANQYH010000163.1 GCA_947628025.1 uncultured Lachnospiraceae bacterium
CACCGCCGCGCAGGAACCGCCGGAAGAACCGCCTGGTACATGCTCCAGGTTCCAGGGGTTTTTCGTCGCCCCGAACGCCGACGTCTCCGTGGTGCTTCCCATCGCGAACTCGTCCATATTGGTCTTGCCCAGGATCACGGCCCCGGCGTTTTCCAGGTTCCGCACCGCCTCCGCCGTATACGTGGGCACGAAATTGTAAAGGATCTTTGAGCTGCAGGTCGTCAGAAGTCCCTCGGTACACAGATTATCCTTGAGCGCCGCCGGCACGCCCGCCAAAGGACCGGTCAGCTCCCCGCTGTCGATCCGCTTCTGTACCTCGGCCGCCTGTTTCAGCGCGCCGTCCCCGTCGACCGTCACATAGGCGTGAACCGCCGGCTCCAGCGCTTCGATCTGCTCCAGAGACGCTTTCGCCGCTTCCACGACGCCGATCTCCCTGCTTTTTATCTTTCTGCCCAGTTCCAGGGCAGTCATTTCCCAAATACTCACATCCGGTCTCCTTTCCCGTTTCTGTCGTTGTTTCCGAGCCAAACGCCGCTCAGTCCCCTCGCACAGGCTCATCGCCGCCCGAACTGGTGACTCGTTTTTCCGAGTCATAAGCCGTTCTGCACCCCCGCGTAAGCTCATCGCCGCCCGGACTGGCGGCTCGTTTTTGCCCGGTCCAAACGTCATTCATCTTTTCCCGCCATGATCCCCTCACTCTACGGTCTTCGGCACCTTAAACGACCCGTCTTTCTGCTCCGGCGCGTTTTTGAGGATCTGCTCCCGCTCGTCGCCGTTGGTCACCACGTCCTCGCGGAACACATTGTTCACCGCAAACACATGGGACATGGGCTCCACGCCGTCCGTATCCAGTTCGTTCAGCATATCGATATAATCCAACATCCGCCCCATGTCCTTTTTCGCTTCCTCTTTCTCCGCATCGGACAGTTCCAGCTTCGCCAGTATTCCTACATATTCAATGGTCTCGTCGCTGATCACATTCGCCATCGTCATTTCCCCCTTTTTTGTCAAAATGCCGCCGAATCCCGGACGGTTCCCGGCTGTTCCGGTACTGGACGGACCGCGCCTGGCCGCCGGTTCCTGCGGTTTCGGCCGGATCCGCGTCCCGCAACTTTTTCATGGTTTCATCAAAATCCATACTCCGCAGCACCCTTTATGGTTCCAACCAGTTCCACATCCCGCAGCACCCCTCACGGCTCCAGCCGGATCACGTCCCGCGGGAACAGGGACGCCTCCCGCACGTTTGACTCTCCCAGGAGCCGCATCGTCAGGCGCTCCAGGCCGATGCCCAGACCGCCGTGGGGCGGCATCCCGTACTTGAAGATCATCAGATAGGAGGCGATATCCGCCGGGTCCATGCCGCGCTTTTCCATCTTTCGCAGGATCTCGCCATAATCATGGATCCTCTGCCCGCCGGTCGTCACCTCCAGCCCGCGAAACAGCAGATCGAAACTCAGCGTGAACCGGCTGTCCTGCGGATCGTCCATCGCGTAGAACGGCCGTTTCTTCGACGGATAATGGGTCACGAACACGAAATCGCTGCCGTATTCCTCCTGGAAATACCGGCCGATCAGAAGCTCCTCCTCCGGCTCCAGATCGTAGGGATTGCGGATCCTGCGGTTATATTTTTCCGCCGCCAGCTCCTTGGCCCGGTCGAAACGCACCGCCGGGATGCGGCTCACGTCCGGCAGCCGGACTTCCAGCAGCTCCAGCTCTTTCTTATATTCCCGCTCCAGCAGCGCCATGGTATACTGCAAAAACCCGGTCTCCATCGCCATGATCTCTTCGAACCCGTCGATATAGCCCATCTCGAGATCCAGGCTCACATACTCGTTTAAATGGCGGGTCGTATTGTGCTTCTCCGCCCGAAACACCGGGGCCACCTCGAACACCCGGTCATAAACCCCCACCATCGTCTGCTTATAAAACTGCGGGCTCTGTCCCAACTCCGCTTTCTTATTAAAATAATCCAGCCGGAACACGTTGGAGCCGCCCTCCGCCCCGCGGGCCACGATCTTCGGCGTATGGATCTCCGTAAAGCCCTGGCTCATCAAAAAATCCCGGAAGCCCCGCACAATGCCCTCCTGGATCTTAAATTTGGCGCGTTCGCGGATATTCCGCAGGGAAATGGACCGCAGCGCCAGCTTCGCTTCCAGAGAAGTGCGCAGTTTATATTTATTCACGGCCAGCGGCAGCGCCTCCGCCGGTTCGGACAGTACCCGAAGCGTCTCCAGACGCAGTTCAAATCCATGGGGCGCTCTCTTTTCCGCCACGACCTTTCCGGACACCTCCACCGCCGATTCTTCTTTCAGGCTTTTCAGATCGAGGCTGGCAGCGCCCTCCTCATAGACGCACTGGACCAGCCCCTCGGCTTTCCGCAAAATGACGAAAACCACCTCGCCCATGTCCCGGATATTGTGGACCGCGCCGCGCATTTTCACGGTTTTTCCCTCATAAGCGCCGCTCAGCGCCTCGGCAGCCGTCAGATCCTCCCTTGCTCTTACTCCCTCGATGAATTCCATGACGATTCCTCCTTGTTCGAAATGATTCGCGTATCCGGGACGGTTCCTCCGTTCGTATCCGGCCGGCAAATAGCTCCCTCAAACGCTCCGCGCTCTGCGAACGGCGGAAGCTTTTTTTCGGTCTCTTTCGCACCGAAATCCGAGCTCTGCCCGCGCATTACAAACAAAAAACCGCCCCGGAATACTTTCGCATATTCCGGGACGGGACATATCATCTTTACAGATCCCGCGGTACCACCCGCATTGAGACGGTCCGCAACCGAAGCCGCGCGTCTCCTCTCTTTCGCACGTAACGCGTGCCCGCGGATATGCCTACTGCTCGTTCAGCATACCGGCTCCGGAGTGTTCCCTTCGCCACTTCCTCCCTGACGGCGCTCTCAGTCGGCGACGCCCTCTTCCTGTCGGCCTCCCTGGCAAGAGTCTCTTTCTCAGCCATTGCTTTTTAAAAATATGGATGAATGATACCACAATATTTTATCGGTTTCAAGCGTAAAATTACACAAAATTTCGCAAACGGGAAATGGGAATCCCAGCAAAATTCTTCGCCGCTGCCGCGCAATTATTTTCCGGCTCCGGCCCGTTTCCCGCTCCGTCCGGGCTGAAACCCCCTGGTCTTCCGGCTCTTCCGCTGGCTAGCCGGTCCGTTTTCCGCCGCGTCCGGGATGAAACAGACCCCGTTCACCCCCGTTAAGCTATTTGGTCGCCCCGCAATCTCCGCCGCGCCGTTCGTAATAAAACATATACTGCTGCAGGACCCCTGCGTAACCGGCGTAGCGGGCAAAGTGTTTCTCCGCCAGCCGCGCGCACAGTCCCGTCTTCGGACCGTCCGCCTCCGGACCGCTTCCCGGCAGGTATTCGCGCAGGAGGATCTTCCGGATCCAGGTATCTATCGGAAACGCCTCGATCTGATGGAGCCCAAACAGGCACACGCAGTTGGCCACTTTCTCGCCGATCCCGTAAAACCCGCGCAGATACGCCATCGCCGCCGGGTAATCCATCCGCCGTAGCCGCTCCAGGTCCAGCGCTCCCGAGCAGGCGTCCCCGCAGATCCGCTTTATGTATTTGGCGCGATAACCCAGCTTCAATTCCAAAAGATCCGAAAGTTCCGCCTCGTTCAGCTGCCGGGGCGTCGGAAATGCGTACAGCGCCTCCCCCTCCCGCCCGATCCTCGTCCCGTACCGCGCGCACAGAGCTTCTACCAGCGCCCGGATGTTCGGGATCGTTTTCTGCTGGGAGATCACGAACGTAATGATCATCTCCCACACGTCCTGGCGCAGGATCCGTATGCCGCCGCCAAACTCCGCCGCGCGCCGCAGATACCCGTCCTGCGGATCCACCGACGCGATCATGCGTCCGTAATCGGTCCCCAGGTCGAAATATTCCTCCCAATATGCCAGCTCCCCGTCCCCGCAGAAAAATGCCGTCCGTTCCCCGGCCTGCGCCGCCGTCAGCACACGGGAGCCGCTGACGATCCGGTGGGCTGTGACCCGCCGCGTCGTTTCTCCACTGCCGCTTTTTGCAGAAACTCCTGCGGGCAGCTCCTCAGTCCGGCCGGGATCTATCGCAGTCCTCCGCGTCGTTTCTTCCTCGCCGCTTTTCACAGGAACTCTCTCGAACGGCTCTCCCGTCCGGCCGGAATCTGTCGCAGTCCTCTGCATCGTTTCTTCCCCGCCGCTTTCCACAGGGCCTCTCTCGAACGGCTCTCCCGTCCGGCTGGAATCTGTCGCAGCCCGCCGCGTCGTTTCTCCACCTCCGCTTTTCACAGGAGCTTCCGCGGACGGCTCCTCAGTCCAACCTTGATCCTCCGCAGCCCGCCACAGCGTCTCCGCTTCCGCCGCGCTCAGCTCGGTCATCCGGAAGCATTGCCCCGACTCGGCGATCTGCCGCAGATCGAAATTTCGGATCGTTCGGATCGTTTTCATCTCATTCACCGGCATAGGCGGCGCTTAGACAAGCTTCAGCATCTGCTCCGCGTTTTCTTTCGCTTTCACCTTGGAAAACGCTTTCGCGATCCGTCCGTCCTCATCGATCAGGTACGTCGTGCGGACGATCCCCATAAATTTCTTTCCGTACATGCTCTTCTCCTGCCACGCGCCGTAAGCCTCGATCGCCGTCAGCTCCGGGTCCGACAAAAGCGTAAACGGCAGCCCATAATTCTGCTCAAACTTTTTGTGGGACGCCACGCTGTCTTTGCTGACGCCCAGCACCACCGCGCCTTTCTCCGTAAACTGCGGATACAGCTGCGCGAAGCCGCAGGCCTGGGCGGTGCAGCCCGACGTATTGTCCTTGGGGTAAAAATACAGGATCACCTTTTTCCCGCGGTAATCCTCCAGCGAATGCATCTCTCCGTTCTGATCCGGCAGCGTAAACGACGGCGCCGGGGTTCCGATCTCCAACATGTGCTTTTCCTCCTGCAGCTATTTGATTTTGTTTTTGTCAATGTTACCGCCTGCAGTTTTGATCTCCCGCATAGGGTTTCCCGCCTGCAGCGATAACATACGGTTCCTCTCTTTACGGCCGCCCGCGAACCGCCGCTCCGTGGCCTCCATGCTCTGACGAGCTTTATTATATCCGAAAATCCCACGGATTGCAACCGTTCCCGCTTCATGCGCCTGCGTATGCCGCCAGCAGAATGATGTGTCGGGATGCTTCCATGCCAACTTCCCGCTTCATGCTCCCGCATACGCCGCCAGAGCGGCAGGCATTCCCCGCAAAAGCAGACGCAGAAAGGCCCTGCAGGGATCCGATCCCGTCAGGGCCTGAACGTATCGTTTCAAAATGTACCGAAAATCCGCTTTCCGTCTGTACCGGTTGGGAGCGTTATGCAAAACCGCAGTCTTTCCGCACCGCCGCCGTTCGCCGCTTTTGGTTCCGGCACGCGATGAATGCTCATGTACGGTAAAGAAGCACAACAGACAGAACTGATGCAGACAACCGCCCCACGCTATTCCGAGCAAGGCAAACATGATAGAATCGCTCTGTCAAGGGCAAATCGCCAGAACGTTTTCTGTTCGACATACACAGTAATTTAAGGAAAAGATTTTGATAAACCTGCCAAATGAGTAGTAGATTTATTCATAATTCAGATATACAATATAAATGACAACACCGCCAATGTGGTAATAGTTAGAAATCCAAAATTTAAGATTAAATGCTGGAAAAAACGAGGAGAATGTATTATGGATATAGTTGACCTAATAGAAAAATATGTAAAAAAAGAAATTGAGATATATAAGCAAAATTCCGAGGATAATTATGATTTTTGGAATGAGCATATAAAATATGTTTATTTGGAAAGCCAAAAATTAGCATGTCAATACGGAGCCGATTTGGAGATTGTTAAGTTAGGTGCGCTATTGCATGACATAGCATTAATACGTAAAGTTGGAGATAAAAAGGATCATCATATTAATGGAGAAATGTTAGCACGGGAAATTTTAAAAAGCTATAACTATCCGGAAGAAAAAACAAATAGAGTATTAAGCTGCGTTCATAATCACAGAAGCGGAAAAAACGCGGCTAATCTTGAGGATTTGTGTGTGGCAGATGCGGATATTATTGCACATTTTGACAGCATACCCATGTTGTTTAATTTGGCGTATAATCGATTTCATATTGGCTTAAACGAAGTACGGGACTGGATGAAAAAATGTTTTGAAGACGATTATGAAGATTTGAGTGATAGGACTAAGGAAAGTTTCAAAGAAAAATACAGAGTAATATGTGATATCGTGCTGGGGGAATAGCGTAAGCGTGATGTCGACAGCGCAATCGTCGCTCACACCATCTCGGAATAAGTTGACATCGAATTTGCCGCAGTATATTAAATAAATCAACAGGAGGAGATCCTTATGATTTCAGCAAGAATTAAAGATATTGATTTAATATTTCAAACGGATGATGTCCTTTTTTCGCCCCATGGAATTGATGTTGGTACGATGTCTATGCTGTCTGTTGTGGAATTTCTTCCAGGCGATAAGGTGTTGGACTTAGGCTGCGGATATGGCGTTGTAGGAATACTTGCCGCAAAACTGATCGGCGAAAAGAACGTAATAATGTGTGATATTTCCCAACAGGCAGTTGATTTTGCAAAAAGAAACGCGGCTCTAAACGATGTGCCAAATGTTGACATCCGATTAAGCAACAATTACGATCATGTAGAAGAAAACGATTTTACACTTATATTATCCAACCCGCCTTATCATGCGGACTTTTCCGTTCCCAAACGCTTTATAGAATTGGGATTTAAGAAACTCGTCTTGGGCGGGAGAATGATTATGGTTACCAAAAGACTCGATTGGTATTAAGAATAAGCTGATCACTGTATTTGGTGGCGTTAAAATCTACAGGATCAATGAGTATTTTGTTTTTGTTGCAGAAAAGCGAAGCCAAGTAGTAAAAAAGAAGAAAAAGGTTAAAACGGGTTTGTCAAAAAAATTACAGCGAAAGGAACGTTTGACGAATTAAGAATTTAAGGAGGATTTTGTAAAGTTGAAATCTCAATCTAAAACTTAATACCCCACCGTCTAACGACGACATTGCAGAGCAGGAAATCACAAAATGGT
>CANQYH010000164.1 GCA_947628025.1 uncultured Lachnospiraceae bacterium
CCACCACCAGCAGCACGCAGACCGCAAAAGACACAAAGGACAGGATTCCTTCCGATGCGCCCTGAATCAGGCCGTCTTTCTGTCCCTGGGCATAGCGCTCCTCCGTGAGTTCCTTTGCCGTGCATTCTACGATATCGATGACCGGAGCCTCTGCTCCTGTGGCGCTTAATTCCCCCAGTGCGCTCCTGTCAAAGAACAGACCGCAGAGATATTCGTTACGCCTTTTTCTGCGCTGCTGTCTCTGATTGATTCGATACAGATTTTCATTATTCTTCAGTCGTATCAGAATGACCGGCACCACCAGTCCTATGGTAATGACCGGGAACCACACCGACCAGTATGCAAGCGACAGCGCCAGGCCAAAGCATGTAGCCAGGAGCCGAAAGACAAATGCACATTCAAACTGAAACAACCAGAATTCCTGCCCCAGAAACCTCTCCGCACGGGCGATGCGTTCCTGCACTGTCTCCTGTTCCCTCACTCCTACGGGCAGCCGCCCGATCTTCTGGTACATCCTACGCTCAAGGGAATACACGGCATCCATGCGCACCTTGTTTTCCAGCACCGGCATGATACCCGAATAACCGCAGTTCAGTCCCAGCTCCTTTAAAAACAGCGCCAGAAGCACAGGAGTCAGAATCTGCCAGGACAGGTTCGCCTGTCCCAGGGCATCCACGGAAGCCTTTGTAATCCATGTGCCCGCCACCAACAGAAGGCCCACAAGCAGGGTCAGGGCCGTCAGCAGAATGAAGCCAAAAGGTTTTTTCTTCCATCCATATTTCCATACAAAACGAAATGTTTTCCAGATTTTAACCATTTTTATCTCCTCACAATCGTCTCCTGCGACCGTCAAATGGCAGGAAATATCCCCGCTGTCATTGATACAGCGATGCCTGGAGTTCCACCATCTTTCGATAAGGTCCCGCATGCCCCATCAGTTCTGCATGTGTGCCGAACTGGGCCACCCGCTGCCGCTCAATTACAAGTATTTTATCGCATCGCCTTGCCACGCCGATTCGATGAGACACGATCACTGCCGTCCTGCCTGCCACAGTCTCCAGGAAAGCCTCCATGACCTGGATTTCCGAGACGGGATCCAGCGCGGATGTGGGTTCATCCAGGAAAATATACTCTGACTCCCCGACCAGGGCACGAGCCAGCGCCACCCGCTGCCACTGTCCTCCCGAAAGCTCTCTCCCGTCCTCAAAAAGCTTTCCCAGAGGGATATCCAGGTTATAGCCAGTCTCTTTCAAAAGACCGGAAAGCCCAACCCGCTCCAGTACCCGGATAATCTGGTCATCGGATATTCCGGAATTTTGTACGTGCCGGGACATATTGTGCAGAAGCACATTCTCCCGCAGGGATCCCTGATAACGGATAAAATTTTGGGGAAAGTAATCACAGATATCCTTGATTTCTTCCCCATATGCCGCAACCGGCTTTCCGCAGAATAATATTTCCCCTGAATCACGGCTGTACAGGTTCAGCATAAGCTTCACAAGGGTGCTCTTCCCGGCTCCGTTTTCTCCCACCACCGCCACCCGCTCCCCCTTACGGATTTCACAACTTACATCCTTTAACACATAGTCCGTACAGCCCGGGTAGCGGAAAGACACATTCTGCAGCCGATAGCAGGTTTCCTCCATCCCTGGATACCCTGTCCCGCTATATTCAGTCTCAGACTCCCGGGGTCGGCTCTTTCTTTCCGGATCGCCGGATTCTTTCCGCGTATCTGTCCCCACGCTTTCAGGAGCAATTTTTTCTCCCTGCACTGTCGTTTTTTCTTCCAGTTCCATAAACTCCCGAAACACACGGACCCTCCCGAACAGAGTCATAATGTCCGTGACAGATACGATAAGGTCACCCAGTGCCCCACTGAAAGAAGTGATCGCGCCAAACATGGCTACATATGCCCCGACCGATACACTGCCGTCCATGATCATCCTCATCAGGAAGATGGCCGCTGCCGTAAAGCCGCAGGATAAGCATATCCCTCCCACCAGACGGCCTACCGCATTTTTCTTCTCCTGTAGAAGCCTTTTCCGGTTAATGTAGAGGCTTTCCTCCGCCCATCTGTCTATCATCACCGGATAAAGCCGGTAAGCTTTCAGCTCCTTTGCATACGCAACCCCTGTCATCAACCCCGCATAATAGCTCAGCACCCGGTTCCTTGCCCCCAGCTCCTGGTCTGCCCTTACCGCATTGTTCATGGCATAGACCATACTGAAAAAGGAAGGCAACGTACCCACGCACAAAGCCAGCAGAATCCATGGGTTCAACACCGAAACCGCACCTGCCACAGAGACCATCATGATGCCGGAACGGAAAACCAGGAGCACTTTATTGGCTTTCCGGGATATCTCCCCAACAAAGACATTGCATACCTCCATCTGATTCTGGCATTCTGCGCTCTCACGCACCACAAGCGGCAGGCGGCTTCCCTTGCGTATCAGCTGCACTTTCAGACTGTTGCCTATATTTTCCTGCAAAGACAGTTCAATGGGTATTTTAAACATCTGATCCAGCTTCTTTGCCAGAAACAATACGGCAAGCAGAAGCAGGGGAGCAGCCAGCATCCCTGCGTTTTCCCGAAGATTTCCTCCTGAATGCTGCCAATCCCCGTAAGCGTCCACCAGCCTTTGGACACCCAGTATCCACAGGCCGGGGACAAAGCAGGTAAACAGCGTCACTGTTACCATCACGCCCAGTTTGAAAGAAATATTTTCCCGTAAAATATCCAGGACCGCCTTAAAATTTTTCATGGTTTTGCCCGTGCTTTGCATTTAGAGCATATCCTCTTTTCAAAATGTTTGTAATCATGATTACGCTTATTTAGTGCCCTAAAATCAAATCGGATAGGGGTTTTCAAAGGAATTTTTTTATTATTTATTATTGAACCGCTCATGTGAAGATATCTATTGTCCTTTAAGACGGTCAATCGAATTTTTCACGACATTTCCGTCCATATCGAATAAAAAACGCTCCGGCGATTTTTCCTCGACAGAGCGATTCTTTCATGCTTATCTTACTCGGAATAATGCAGTGCTGGCGGTCTATCTCTTGTTTTCGGTTGCTGTGCTTCTTTACCACACATGACCATTTACACATAGTCCCTCGCAATAAAAAACTGCTGCAGCACTTGCCGGATCTCCGTCGTATCCGCGCGGTCCTCACAAAATGCAGCGGCATGCCCTTTCACTAAAAGGCATCCCCTGCGGGAATCATACGGAATGATAGAGATGGTACAAATGCCCACAGCAGCTCTCTTTTACCAAACGCCGTCAAAATTGCGCCGTTTCAGGAGCGCCGGTTTATTTTCTACCGGCGCTCCGTCCGGACATATCCTGCCGTCAATCGGAGATCAGCGCTCCCTCGGGCGCTCCCGTACCGGTGCTGAACTCATACCAGACGCCGTCGATCTGCTGACGGCCCGTATACATGTGGCCGCAGCTCCCGTCGTGAAGCGGGTGGAGATAGTATTGGTACCCGCCGTCCTCGATCCAGCCGGTCTCCATATAGCCGTCACTGTCGAAGTGGTACCAGCAGTACGTGTCTTCCCACGGCAAAAACGCCCATTCGCCGGCCGGATAGGTCCCGTCGTCTTCGCTGTACCACCAGCCGTTCGCATCCTGCTTCCAGCCGCCGGCGGCATTCGCGTCCACTTTAAAGCCCAGATGATAATAACCGTCTTTCGTCGTCACCGTACCGGAGCCGGAATAATTGTTCACGTATACCGGGATGCCGTCGGAGGATTCCAGCAGGTACAGCGTGTGCGCTCCTTTGTCCAGCGTTACGGAAACGCAGCCGTTCTCATCCGGCACATACTCCGCGGCGGCTCCGCCGTCGATCCGCAGGTGTACGGTTTTTCCGGTCCAGTCGCCGCTGGAAACGTCTTCCACCGGGATCAGCACCTGATAGGAAGCCGGAGACTGGTCGTTCGCGATCCGGATACGGTTCGCCGTCGTCGGAACGGTCAGCGGCACGGTTCCGTCCGCCGTTTTCGCCTGGATATATTCCTCCACGATCAGGTCTTCACCGCCCAGTTCGCCCAACTTTTTGCCCTCTTTAAAGCCGGCAAAAGTCGTCACATAATTGTTGGTCGCCATCAGGATCTTCGTGGCGCCGTCGTTCCTGTCCAGAACCGTCCCGTCGTCCAGGACCACGGAAGTAACTTTCGCCCCGGCCTCTCCCGCCGGATCGTATTCATAAACGAATCCCGCCGCCTGCAGGAAACTGCCGCTGACCCTTGTTCTCACCAAAAGTCCCGTCTCGTCCTGGCCGCTCACGACCAGGCCGTTCTCCAGCGCCGTGTAAAGCTGGGCCGGGGTGATCTCCAGCACTTCTACCATGTTGCCATGGTTGAACGCGTTCAGCACGTCGCCTTTCGTCACCGTCCCCACGGGCAGCGCCGCCGAGATGCCGCCGCCGTTCTCTACGGCGATCACAGGCTGATCCAGTCCATTCTGCTCCGCAAATATCTTCGCGCTGTCCAAAAACGCATCCGTGACAAAGTCTCCGTAGCTGGTCTCCACGATCCGCGGCTCCGCGTAATCAAAATAAATGTATCCGCCCCAGAGAGGCGTATCCGCGGTACAGAGCACCTGATCCAGCACGCCGTCCTGTTCCTCCCGGATCTCCGCAAGAACGGACTCCACTTTCTGCACGGCGGCCTGCCCCGCTTCATTCAGGGAATACCCGGCCGCGGCCTGGCTGTCCATCAGGCTCACCGTCGCGGAGGCCTGGTCATTCTCATCAAAGGTCAGCGTCAGCACGCCGAGATTTACCATGCCGGTTCCGGTCTGCACCACCGGGATCGACACTCCGCCCTCTGTGTACGCCGTATTTTCTACCGTATGACTGTGCCCGTCGATCACAGCGGTCACTTCCGCCAGTTCTTCATCGTCCAGCGCCTCCAACAGCTGGAAGCTGGTGCATTTCACCGCGTTGCCGTCGTCTCCCAAATGACAGACCAGGATGATCGCGTCGGTCTGGTCTTTCAGCGCGGCAATCTGCTCCGCCGCCGCGGCTGCCTCGTCGCCAAACGTCACTCCGGCCAGTTGCGCCGGATTCGTGGACGTCGCCGTGGCCGTAGTCGTCAGACCGATGAAGCCGATCTTATGACCGGCCGCCTCGACCACCGTGCTTGCCGCCAGCAGAGGCTCGCCGTCGCGGTACACATTCGCGCTCAGGATCGGGAAATCCGCCAGCGCCGCGTTGGCCAGCAGCCGCTCCGCGCCGTAATCGAACTCATGGTTCCCGGCCGCCATCGCGTCATAACCGGCCGCGTTCATCAGCCGGATCACATCCGCGCCCTGGGTAATGGTGGCAAACGACGCGCCCTGAGTCGCATCGCCCGCGTCCGCCAGCAGCGCGTCCGGCGTGGAAGCCGCGATCCCGGCCACCTGCGCCAGTCCGATCGCCGTGTCGCTCCCCTCCACGTTTCCGTGCATATCGTTGGTCGTATAGATCGTCACGACCGTGGCGTTCGTATCCGCCAAAGCGGCGGTATGCAGGCCCAACGCCAGGACGGACGCCGCCGCAAACAGCCATAACCGCTGTTTCGTTTTTCTTTGTTTCATAGATCATTCCTCCTTAACCATATTTACGCTTTTTCAGCGAACTTTCCGGGATGGTAGAGTCCGCTGTTTCTAATATAACAGCCAATTATAAAGATATGGTTAAGAAAAGTCAAAAAAATTGTCAATTTATTCGCATATGCCTGCGCGCAGGAACGATACCGCCTGTTTTTCACCGCGCGCAGACGCAGCCCGGACTGTAACCGGACGGATTCCCTCAAAATCCCGGCAGATCCTCCCGTTCATGGAATACTCTCCAAAATGCGGCCGTTCTTCCGCGCTGTTGTCAAAACTGCCCATGGCCTTATCCGGGCGGCATACGCTTTATTGTCAAAGACCATGGCAAGATTTTGGGATGCAGGATCGCGGCCATCAAATATGTGCAGCCTCCGGACACAAAAAAGATAGCGGTCTGGAACGGGAATGACCTGTTCCCCATCAAACATACGCGGCCCCGCGGACACAAAAATTTCCAGAACGGTCTGACTGTAAATATTTTGTGCCTGCGGGAGCCGCGAACGCAATGTGCGGGGGAATACCTGTTATTTTACTGCGATCTTATTCGCCTTGCTCTTAGTATTCTGATCCAATACGTATCCCGTCGAAGCATAGCCGGGTACGCCGATTTGATAGAGGATCTCCTCCGCCTGTTCCACAGGTATGTTCAGGGCTTCCAGATCGTCCTCTGTCATGCCTCCGAGGGCGTAGAAGATGCTGATATTTATGATATCAAATGTACCCCAGGTCACATCTTTCTTTCCCGTTCTCCGCTGTTCTTGCTCGACCAGATCATACCAATGCTGCTTTGTTTCTGAAATATCACGCCTAATGCTATTTTCATCACTAAACATAATTCCCAGACGGTCTTCTATCATCTTCCTGGCATCATCCCATTTCATGCCGCTGTCACTAAAATAGACGCCATCAAAAAAATCATAGCGCATCCCAAAAATATTCTCAAACATATTCTTCGAGTCGTCCCACACTTTTGCGCTCGAATCGCTCGCGGACGGCTGTACCTGGTACAGCGGACGGGTCTGCACCACGCCGTTCACGGTCCACGCTCCGCTGGCGTTCACATCGGAGCCGTCGATGGTCGTACCGGTCACCAGATAGCCGTGGCCGTTGAAATAGAAGCATTCCGCGCTGCCGTCCCCGTCGCCGTCGATCCATTTCCAGCTGCTGACCGGATAGGTCCCGTCGTCATTCTGATACCAGAAGCCTGTGGCGTCGCTCTTCCAGGTCCCAGCCAGCGCGGTCGAGCTCATGACCAGGGCAGCCGCCGCGGCGATCATCGCCGCACATAATTGTTTCTTCATACGTTTCCTCTCTTTCCGCAGGTCTCTCCGCCTGCTGCTTTTTGTCACGGAGCGGTACGGCCGGCAGCGCAGAAACGCACGCTGCCCCCCCAAAAACGTTCCAGTCTTTGAGGGGGCAGGTCGCCTGTCCTTGTTCTACGTGACTATCTTATCATATCCGCCTGGTTCCCGCAAGCAGAAATTTCCGCTTG
>CANQYH010000165.1 GCA_947628025.1 uncultured Lachnospiraceae bacterium
GGCTCAGGAAGCTGGGGACCGAGATCGAAGAGAGGGGAGACGGCAAGATCGCGGCCAGGGCGGGGCATCTGAAAGGCTGTGAGATCGTTTTCCCGTTTCCCAGCGTGGGGGCGACGGAAAACGTGCTGCTGGCGGCTGTGCTGGCGGAAGGGACGACCGTCATACGGGGCGCGGCCAGGGAGCCGGAGATCGAGAGCCTCTGCCGGATGTTAAACGGCATGGGCGCGCGGATCTGCGGCCAGGGCAGCGGCGTCATAACGGTCGAGGGCGTAAAGGCCCTGCACGATTCGGAGTTTCGGGTACCCGGCGACAGGATCGTGGCCGGGACCTATCTGGCCGCCGTGATGGCCGCCGGGGGCCGGGCGTTTCTGAGAGGCATCGAGGCGGAACAGCTTACAGGCGTACTGGAGGTCTTTTCAGGTATGGGAGCGAAGCTTCGGCGGGATGAGGCCGGGATCGGTATCTCCATGGAGGGACGTCCTGCCGCGGTGAGTCTGGAGACGCAGCCCTATCCCGGGTTCCCCACGGATCTGCAGTCTCCGCTGCTTGCGGTCCTGTCCGTCAGCGAGGGGACCGGGAAAGTGCGGGAGACGATCTTTGAGGGGCGGTTCGCGGCTGCGGAAGAACTCAAAAAGATGGGCGCCCGGATCGAGATCGACGGCAGGACGGCGTCGGTGCGCGGCCGGTACCCGCTCGACGGAGCGGAGGTAGAAGCGCCCGATCTGCGGGGCGGGGCGGCGCTGGCGGTCGCCGCGCTGGCTGCCGGAGGAAATACCAGGATCTGTGAATGCAGCCATATCCTGCGGGGATACGAGGATCTGTGCAGGGATCTGGGCCTTTTAGGGGCTGCGATCCGTTCAAATACATCCGGATAAACGTTTGGAGGGAAAGCGTATGGAAGATACGGTCAGCCGGAAACCGAACAGGTTTCTTATGGTCATGGTCCTCCTGTTCCTGGTCGCGGTCATAGCGGTCCTTTCCGTCAATGTCCGCCAGGTGACGGTCACGGGCAACAGCCGCTACACGCAGGAGGAGATCGTGAACCTGCTGTTCCAGAAAAAACTGGACTGGAACAGCGCATATTTATTCTGGAAAGAGAAGACGAAAGAACATATCCAGATCCCGTTTGTGGAGGATTACAGGGTGGACTTTCTGACTCCTTTCGACGTGGAGATCCTTCTTCACGAGAAGAGCGTCGTAGGCTATGTGGCGTATATGGGCAGCTACATGTATTTTGACAAGGACGGCATCATTGTGGAGAGCACGGACCAGCAGCTGGAGGGGATCCCCTGCGTATCGGGGCTCCGGTTCGGTCAGATCGTCCTGCATCAGCCCCTGCCGGTGGAGGATGCGGGCGTCTTTGAGGAGATCCTGAATCTGACGCAGCTGCTGTCCATACGCCAGTTGGAAGTGGATAAGATCCAATATGATTCCAAAGGGGAAGCAAGCCTGTATTTTGGAAATGTGGAGGTGATTTTAGGCGACGGTTCACAGATGGACGGCAAGATTTCTCTGCTGTCCAACATGATGCCTCAGATCCGGGATCTGGACGGCACGCTCTATCTCGATAATTTCGACGAGACGAAGACGGACATGATATCGACCTTCAAAAAAAATTTAAAAAATTAGGGCAGTTTTATTAAAAAAGTGGTTGATATTTTATTTAAAATCAAATATGATATGTTATAAGTGAATGATTCAAGATCATGGGATAAAACTATAAAAGCTACGTGGGGGATACACGTACAGAAAAGGAGGAATCATCTTGTTAGAGATTAAGATAAATGAGGCTGAGAACTCTGCCAGGATCATCGTAGTGGGCGTGGGCGGAGCCGGCAACAACGCCGTGAACCGCATGATCGACGAGAATATCGCGGGCGTTGAATTCATCGGCGTCAATACGGACAAGCAGGCGCTTCAGTTCTGCAAGGCTCCGACCGCGATGCAGATCGGAGAGAAGCTGACGAAAGGCCTGGGCGCGGGCGCACGTCCCGAGATCGGCGAGAAAGCCGCGGAGGAGAGTTCCGAGGAGCTGGCGCAGGCCCTGCGCGGAGCGGACATGGTCTTCGTGACCTGCGGCATGGGCGGCGGCACCGGCACCGGCGCGGCCCCGGTCGTAGCCAGGATCGCGAAAGACATGGGCATCCTGACCGTCGGCGTCGTGACGAAGCCGTTCAAGTTCGAGGCCAAGACCCGCATGACCAATGCGATCCAGGGTATCGAGCATCTGAAAAACAACGTAGATACGCTGATCGTGATCCCCAACGATAAACTTCTGGAGATCGTGGACCGCCGGACGACCATGCCGGACGCCCTCAAAAAAGCGGACGAGGTGCTTCAGCAGGCCGTACAGGGCATCACCGACCTGATCAATGTGCCGGGCCTGATCAACCTGGATTTCGCCGACGTGCAGACGGTCATGATCGACAAGGGCATCGCCCATATCGGCATCGGCCGGGCCAAAGGCGACGAGAAGGCGCTGGAGGCCGTGAAGCAGGCCGTATCCAGTCCGCTTCTGGAGACGACGATCGAGGGCGCTTCCCATGTGATCATCAATATCTCCGGCGATATCAGCCTGATCGAGGCCAACGAGGCCGCCAGCTTTGTCCAGGAGATGGCGGGAGACGACGCCAATATCATCTTCGGCGCTATGTACGACGAGAACGCTCAGGACGAGGCGACGATCACGGTCATCGCGACGGGCCTTGACGATCAGAGCGCCGCACCGGTGGCCAAAGCCGCGAATACCAATACAGGATATTCTTCCCCGTTCCGCACGGCGAAGACGGCTCCGTCGGAGGCTGCCGCCACGTCCGTGAACCAGCAGCCGGCGTATACCCGTCCGAATCCCACCGGCGGGCAGAGCGCGGGCGCTTCGCACGGCGCCCCGTCTTACCGTCCGACGACGAATCCCAAGGAGATCACGATCCCGGATTTCCTCCGGAATAAACGATAAACCGCATATCTATTTTAAACGACAGAGGACTCGCTGCGAGGGCGAGTCCTCTTTTTTTGTCGAAACCGTTCTTTTTTTCCGGTTTTTTCCCGATAAAAAATCCGTTTTTCTTCCCATCGTTTGACAAAATCCGAAAAAGAAATTGCCTATACTAATGATTGTGAGACAGGGGGCAGGCGGTTTGCGGTATGAACTCTACATAGACGTGTATTTCCTCATAAACTTCGCGATGGACCTGGCGCTTCTGGCGGTCGTGGGAGATGCGCTCCGGCGGCCTGCGCCGTGGAGGCGGCTGGCGGCGGGGGCTGCTTTGGGGGCCCTGGCCGCGTGCCTGACGGCGGTTTGGGATCCCGCGGAGTGGGGAATGAAAGCGGCGGAGACAGGCGGCCCGGGGCTTTGGCTGAAAAACATATGGTTCGTCTTTCGCGCCTGCCTGGAAGTGCTGGTCCCTGCCTGCGTCATGGTGCGGATCGCGTTCCGTCCCGGAGGGTGGAGGGAACTTGTAAAAGCGGCGCTGATGCTTCTTTTTCTGTCAGCCTGCGTCTGCGGCTTTCTGGAGGCGCTGTGCGGCCTGCTTGGTGCGGGAATGGCGGGCGGGACGGAGGCGGCGCTTCCGGCCCTGATCCGGGTATTCCTGGCGGCCGGAGTTTTCTTCCTGCTCCGCTTTTTCTGGTCCTGTGCCTCCGAGATACGCAAAGAGCGGCGGGGACTCTGCCGTGTGACGCTGCGGATCGGAACGCGGGCCGTGGAGGCGGCGGCCCTGTACGACACCGGGAACCGCCTGCGGGAACCGGGCCGGGGCGAGCCGGTGCATATCGTGACGGAACGGCTGTGGCGGCGGCTCATGAAAGGCGGGACCGGAACCGGGCCGGACGGAGAAAGGACGCTCTGCCGGATCCCGTTTCGGACCGTCGGGAACCCGCTGGGGTTTATGGAGGCGGTCCGGCTGGACGCGCTGGAGATCCGCCGGGAGAAAGCCCCGGTCCTGATCCTGCCGGACCCCTGGATCGGCCGCGCGCCGTTTCCTGTGTCACAGGATGGAAGCTATGAGATGCTGCTCCATGAGGAATCATTTTATAATCGTTCAGGACAAAAAGGAGGAATTACGGATGGTGATCAAGGTATCGATACCGAATCGGTTTCACTTTAAAGCGGTACCCAGCTTTAAAACGATGCTTTTCAAGAAAGAGGGGGAGATCCATTATATCGGAGGAGCGGATATCCTGCCCGCACCCCTAAGCTGCGAAGAGGAGAACCGCATGATCCAGCTCCTGGGCACGGAGCGGGAAAAAGAAGCGCGTTCGGAGCTGATCGAGCACAATCTGCGGCTGGTGGTTTACATAGCGAAAAAGTTTGACAATACGAGCGTGGGCGTCGAAGACCTGATCTCCATCGGCACGATCGGCCTGATCAAGGCGATCAATACCTTTAACCGGGAAAAGAACATCAAGCTGGCGACCTACGCTTCCCGCTGCATCGAAAACGAGATCCTGATGTACCTGCGCAGGAACAATAAAACCAAGATGGAAGTGTCCATCGACGAGCCCTTAAACGTGGACTGGGACGGCAACGAGCTGCTTTTGTCGGATATCCTGGGGACCGACGAGGACGTGATCTACAAAAATCTGGAACACGAGACGGAGAAAGATCTGCTGAACATGGCGATCAGCCGGTTAAGCCCCAGGGAGAAACGGATCGTGGAGCTGCGCTACGGCCTGGCGACGGAGGACGGGGAGGAGATGACCCAGAAAGAGGTGGCGGATCTTTTGGGCATTTCCCAGTCCTATATCTCGCGCCTGGAAAAGAAGATCATGAAGCGGCTGCGCAAGGAGATCGTGCGGTTCGAGTGAGGGCTTTGTGCGCCGGGGCGCGTCTGCGAAAAAACGGACGCGAAAAAATTCGGTCAGATTTCAGAAAAAACAGTAGATAAATCGAAAGAAGGTGGTATAATCGGAACGAACCGGCGGCCGGCCTGCGGTTCGGAAAGCAGCCGCCGCCCTTGTATCATAAGATAATAGAGAACAGGAAACATGGAGAGAAACAAAAATATGAATAACCATCGAGCTCTGGGATACGGGCACACTTTGCGGGCCAGCTATCTGGGATATGTGACGCAGGCGGTGGTCAATAATCTGCCGCCGCTGCTTTTTCTTACGTTCCAGTCGGAGTATGGGATATCGTTGGAACATATCACGCTGCTGATCACGTTTAATTTTGGCATACAGCTGGCGGTGGATATGCTTTCGGCGGTCCTGATCGGCCGGATCGGATACCGGCGTGGAGTCGTGGCGGCCCATATCCTGGCGGCCCTGGGAATTGCCGGAGTGGCGGTGTTCCCGGATCTGTGGCCGGGAAACGCGTATCCGGGCTTTCTTCTGGCGGTGCTTTTTTACGCGCTGGGAGGGGGACTGATCGAGGTCCTGATCAGCCCCATCGTAGAGGCCTGCCCCACGGACGGGAAAGAAGCGGCCATGAGCCTGCTGCATTCCTTTTACTGCTGGGGACATATGGCCGTGGTGCTTTTGTCTACGCTGTTTCTGGCGGCGGCCGGGAGAGAGAACTGGAGGGGCCTGTGTATTTTGTGGGCGCTTCTCCCGCTTGGCAACGCGGTATATTTTCTGAACGTGCCGATCCGGACTCTGGAGGAGTCCCACGAGCCCATGTCCTTGGGCAGGCTGTTCAGGCAGAAGCTGTTCTGGGTATTCATGCTTCTGATGGTCTGTTCCGGAGCGTCGGAACAGGCCATGAGCCAGTGGGCGTCCCTGTTTGCGGAGGTCGGGCTTTCCGTGGAGAAAGCGGTGGGCGACCTGGCGGGTCCTTGTATGTTCGCGGCTCTGATGGGGACGGCCCGGGTGCTGTCGGCACGGCTGAGCGGACGGGTCTCCATGAAGAATATGATGCTGGGCAGCGGGATCCTCTGTATCTTCAGTTATCTGCTGGCGGTCTACGCGCCGTCCCCGGTTCTGGGGCTGGCGGGCTGCGGCATCTGCGGCTTTTCCGTCGGCGTGCTCTGGCCGGGAACGTTCAGCCTGGCGTCGAAGTCTTTGCCGGGCGGCGGGACGGCGATGTTCGCGCTGCTGGCCCTGGCGGGAGATCTGGGCTGTTCGTTCGGGCCCACGGCGGTAGGCTTTGCGGCTGCGGAATCGGGGATGCTTAAAAGCGGCCTTTTGATGGCGGTGCTGTTTCCCGCGGCTCTCTGCATCGGGGTGCTTTTGTGGCGGCGCATGAGGCCGGAATAAACGGAAAACCGCGCCGGTTTCGGTTGCACGAAAGAAGAAAATCCGTTATAATCAGAAAAGAACGCTATTTTCAGACAAAGTGAAAGTTGGGGGAGACATATGATAGAGCTGACGGCGGCACTTTTGATCATTCTGGCCTTTCTATTTCTGTTCTGGTGCGTCAGGAAAAAACGGATCGGGATATTCCTGATGGTACTGGGCGGCGTGTGCTTTTTGGCGGTCACCGGGCTGAAGTACGGGAGCGAGGCGTTCAGCTATTTTATGGATGAACTTGGAGAAAGCGGGATGGATCTGATGGGCTTCAAGAGGAGGCAGCTTCCCGGCGTCTGGACGGAGCAAACGCTTTTGTGGCAGATCCTTGCGGGAGGAACCGCGGCCGCCGGGCTTTTGCTGTCCGTGTGGGAAGCGTTCCGGAACCGCTGAGTGGCCGGGGGACGAAATCCAGGTGACAAACGCCGCCGAAGCTGGTATAATCGACAGAAACGGCAGAAAGGCGGAATCTCATGATAAAAGCGGTATTGTTTGACCTGGACGGGACGCTGCTCCCGATGGACCAGGAGGTATTTGTAAAAACGTATCTGAAGCTTTTGGCGGTCTATCTGGCGCCCCTGGGCTACGATCCGGCCCGCCTGACGGAGGCGGTCTGGAAAGGAGTCGGCGCCATGGTCCAAAACGACGGGAGCTGCCGGAACGAGGAACGGTTCTGGCAGGTATTTACGGGAATGTTCGGGGAGGAGAGCCTGAAAGACCGGCCGCGGATCGAAGAATTCTATCGAACGGATTTCCAGAAAGTCCGGGTAAGCTGCGGGTTTGATCCGCAGGCGGCCGGGACGGTCCGCAGGATCCGGGATGCGGGGTACCGCGTCATCCTGGCGACGAACC
>CANQYH010000166.1 GCA_947628025.1 uncultured Lachnospiraceae bacterium
GCGTCAAGGTGAGCCGGATCGTGGGCCTGGCCGACGATATCAAGCTGAGCCTGGCGGCGGCGGACATCCGCATCGAGGCGCCGATTCCCGGCAAATCCGCCGTGGGCATCGAGGTGCCGAATAAGGAGAAAAATGCGGTTTATCTGCGGGAGCTTCTGGAGTCGGAGGAGTTTAAAAAGAGCCAGTCGAAGCTGACGTTCGCGGTAGGCAAGGACATCGGCGGACAGGTGGTCGTCACGGATATCGCCAAGATGCCCCATCTGCTGATCGCCGGTTCCACCGGCTCCGGCAAATCGGTTTGCATCAATACGCTGATTATGAGTATTATTTATAAGGCGGATCCGGAGGATGTGAAGCTGATCATGGTGGATCCGAAGGTGGTGGAATTAAGCTCCTACAACGGAATTCCCCATCTGCTGATTCCGGTGGTGACCGACCCGAAGAAGGCGTCCGGGGCCCTGAACTGGGCGGTGGCGGAGATGGACGACCGCTATAAGAAATTTGCGGCGACCGGCGTCCGCGATTTAAAGGGATATAACGCAAAGGTAGAGGCGATTGAGGATATTGAGGATGAGAACAAGCCGGCGAAGCTGCCGCAGATCGTCATCATTATCGACGAGCTGGCGGATCTGATGATGGTGGCGCCGGGCGAGGTGGAGGATTCCATCTGCCGTCTGGCCCAGCTGGCCCGCGCGGCCGGGATCCATCTGGTCATCGCGACCCAGAGGCCGTCGGTCAACGTCATTACGGGACTGATCAAGGCCAACGTGCCGTCCCGCATCGCGTTTGCCGTGTCCTCCGGCGTAGATTCCAGGACGATCCTGGATATGGTGGGCGCGGAGAAACTGCTGGGCAAGGGCGACATGCTGTTTTATCCGTCGGGCATTCCCAAGCCGCTGCGCGTCCAGGGCGCGTTCGTGTCGGACAGCGAGGTATCCCAGGTCGCGGAATTTTTGAAGCAGCAGGGACTGGAGACGGAGGCAAATCCGGAGATCGAGAGCCGGATCGCCATGCCGCAGGGAGCATCGCCCAGGGGCGGCAGCGACCGGGACGAGTATTTCGCCCAGGCGGGACGTTTCATTATTGAAAAAGAGAAAGCGTCCATCGGCAATGTGCAGCGGATGTTTAAGATCGGCTTCAACCGGGCGGCCAGGATCATGGACCAGCTGGCGGAGGCGGGCGTCGTGAGCGACGGCGAGGGCACGAAGCCCAGGCAGATCCTGATGACGCTGGAAGAGTTTGACGCCATGCTGCGGGACGGACGGTAGCGGAACAATGCGGTTCCTCACACGGACGGCAGAAGATATAGAAACAACGGGACTCACACTTTTAAAGAAGGAGGAAACACATGAAGACAGACATTCAGATCGCACAGGAAGCGGCGATGGCGCCGATCCGGGACGTGGCCCAGGCCTACGGGATCGCCGAGGACGACCTGGAACTTTACGGGAAGTACAAGGCCAAGCTGACGGACGAGCTGTGGGAGCAGGTAAAGGACCGCCCGGACGGGAAACTGGTCCTGGTGACGGCCATCAATCCGACGCCGGCCGGCGAAGGCAAGACGACGACCAGCATCGGCCTGGCGGACGCGCTGAACCGCTTGGGGAAGAAGACCATGCTGGCGCTGCGGGAACCGTCCCTCGGGCCCTGCTTCGGCATTAAGGGCGGCGCGGCCGGGGGCGGGTACGCCCAGGTGGTGCCGATGGAGGATCTGAACCTGCATTTTACCGGTGACTTCCATGCGATCACCTCGGCCAACAATCTGCTGGCGGCGCTTCTGGACAACCATATCCAGCAGGGCAACGCTTTGGGGATCGATACCCGGCAGGTGCTCTGGAAACGCTGCATGGACATGAACGACCGCGCCCTCAGAAATATCGTGATCGGCCTGGGCGCGAAAGCAGACGGTTTCGTGCGGGAGGACCATTTTATCATCACGGTCGCTTCGGAGATCATGGCGATCCTCTGCCTGGCGGACAATATGGCGGACCTGAAAGAACGCCTGGGCCGCATTATCGTGGCTTACAATTATGCGGGCGAGCCGGTGACGGCGAAAGATCTGAACGCGGTCGGCGCGATGGCGGCGCTTCTGAAAGACGCGATCAAGCCGAACCTGATCCAGACGCTGGAGCATAACGGGGCCATGGTCCACGGCGGACCGTTCGCCAACATCGCCCACGGCTGCAACAGCGTGCGCGCGACGAAGACGGCCCTGAAGCTGGCGGACATCGTGGTGACGGAGGCGGGCTTCGGCGCGGATCTGGGCGCAGAGAAATTTATGGACATCAAGTGCCGGATGGCGGGGCTGAGGCCGGACGCGGTGGTGCTGGTGGCGACGGTCCGGGCCCTGAAATACAACGGCGGCGTGCCGAAGACCGAGCTGGGCACGGAAAATCTGGAGGCGCTGGCGAAAGGCATCGTCAATCTGGAAAAGCATATCGAGAACATCCAGAAGTACGGCGTGCCGGTGGTGGTGACCCTGAATTCGTTCCTGACGGATACGGAGGCGGAGTACGCCTATATCCGCGATTTCTGCGAGCAGAGAGGCTGCGAGTTCGCCCTGTCCGAGGTCTGGGCCAAAGGCGGCGCCGGCGGCGAGGCTCTGGCGGGCAAGGTCATCGAGACGCTGGAGACGAAAGAGAGCCATTATCATCCGCTGTACGGCGACGAACTGAGCCTGGCGGAGAAGATCGAGACCGTGGCGAAAGAGATCTACGGTGCGGACGGCGTGGACTACGCCCCGGCGGCGGCCAAGGCTTTAAAGCAGATCGAGGCTATGGGCTTCGGGCGGATGCCGGTCTGCATGGCGAAGACCCAGTATTCGCTGTCGGACGATCCGAATAAGCTGGGCCGTCCGTCGGGTTTCCGGATCAATGTCCGCGATGTGTATGTGTCGGCGGGAGCCGGGTTCGTGGTGGCCATCACGGGGGCGATCATGACGATGCCGGGACTTCCGAAGAAGCCGGCGGCGGACAATATCGATGTAAATGAGGACGGAAAGATCGTGGGACTGTTCTGAGCGGCCTGTAGCGTAAAAGGCGCGGAACGTTCCAGCGGCCGGTAAAAGGGGAGCGCTGTACGCAGGAATGACATCTTTCCGCGGCTGGTCCGGCGGGACGGAGGGATCCGGGAGAAGACCGGTCCCGGGCCGCTCCGTTCCGGGAAACGGCGGCGGGGATGCGGACGGACCGGCAGCGCTCCTTTTCTGTCTGGGGAACGGGGCTCTGCCGCGCGGACGGATTCTCCTGTGGGAAACGGCGGGACCGGCCGCGCGGGTCGTGAATATGATAAAACATAGGATAAACGGAGGTTTTGCATGAACATTGCGGAGAGCTTGTCCGGTTTGGAGTATCAGGTACTGAAAGGCAGCGCAGGCGCGGAGGCGTCGGAGGTGATCTACGATTCCCGGAAAGCCGCGCCGGGGGCCGTATTTGTTTGTATGGTGGGGACCCGGAGCGATTCCCACGCCTACATTCCCCAGGCGCTGGAACAGGGCGTGCGCGTACTGGTGGTGGAGCGGGACCTGGAGGAAGCGGTCTTACAGGAGATGCCGGAGGACACGACGGTGATCCGGGTGGAGAACAGCCGGGCTGCGCTTGCCCGCCTGTCAGCCGCCCGGTTCGGCTATCCGGCAAGGAAGCTGGTCTGCATCGGCGTCACCGGCACGAAAGGAAAGACCACCATTACCTATATGATCAAGGCGATCCTGGAGGCGGCGGGAAAGAAGGTGGGCTTGATCGGGACGGCGGGAGCCGTGATCGGGGAGCATACCTATCCGACGGTCAACACCACGCCCGAGTCCTATGAGCTGCACCGTTATTTCGCGCAGATGGTGGAGGAAAAGTGCGAGTATATGATCATGGAGGTCTCGTCGCAGGGCGTGAAAATGCACCGGACCGACGGGATCGAGTTTGATTACGGCGTATTTTCCAATATTTCCAACGACCATATCGGGCCGGGGGAGCACGCGGATTTCGCGGAATATCTGTGGTGCAAGTCCCAGCTGCTGAAACACTGCCGGGTCTGCCTGGTCAACCGGGACGACGGGCATTTTGAGGAGATCCTGCGGGCGGCGTACGGCGGGACGGAGCATGGCGGGGACGAAGCGGCAGGCGTTTGCGGTTCTGAAAATAAGGCGGAGAATGTGCCGGGGCGCGGCTGTTACACGTTCGCGCTGGACCATCCGGCGGATTTTATGGCGAAAGAGATCCGTTATATCTTTACGCCGGAATTCGTGGGGCTGGATTTTCAGATCTGCGGGCGGTATGAGCTGGAGCTGCGGGTCAATATTCCCGGCCGCTTTAATGTCTATAACGCGCTGGCGGCCGCGGCGGTCTGCAGTTTCCTGGATCTGCCCGCGGAGCGGGTCTGCCACGCGCTGGAGCATCTGTATGTAAACGGGCGCATGGAGATCGTACACACGTCCGGGCGCTGTACGGTGCTGGTGGATTACGCCCACAACGCGGTCAGCATGGAAAGCCTTTTGCGGACCCTGCGGGACTACCATCCGAAGCGCTTGGTCTGCGTCTTCGGCTGCGGAGGGAACCGTTCGAAAGACCGGCGCTACGCCATGGGAGAGATCGGCGGCCGGCTGGCGGACCTGTGCATCCTGACGGCGGACAATTCGCGGTACGAGCGGGTGGAGGATATCCTGGCCGATATCCGGGGCAGCATTGAAAAGACCGGCGGCGCGTTCGTGGAGATCCCGGACCGGCGGGAGGCCATCCGCTACAGCATCCTGCACGCGCAGCCGGGGGATCTGATCGCGGTGATCGGCAAGGGGCACGAGGATTATCAGGAGATCGCGGGCGTGCGCTATCCGTTTTTGGACCGGAAGGTGATCGAAGAAGTGATCGAGGAATTGGAGAGTGAGGGACCAGAATGCAGGATATCAGAGTAAAGGATCTGCTTAACGCCTGCGGCGGCGCGCTGCTGTGCGGCGATCCCGCGGCGCCGGTGACCGGGATCGGCTGGGATTCCCGAAAAATGCGCGACGGCGATCTGTTCGTGCCTTTAAAAGGAGAGAAAGCGGACGGCCACCGGTTCATCGCGCAGGCCCTTGCAAACGGGGCCGCGGCCACATTGACCAGCGAACACGGGCCGGAGGACGCGGCGGCGTGGGCGGACGGAGAGAACGCGGGGAAAGCATGGATCGCGGTGCCCGATACCAAAAAGGCGCTCCAGGAGATCGGGCGCCATTATCGGAACCGTTTGACGCTCCCGCTCGTCGGCATCACCGGGAGCGTGGGCAAAACCACGACGAAAGAGATGGTGGCGGCGGCGTTGTCGGCGGGACTGCGGGTCTATAAAACGGCCGGAAACTTAAACAGCCAGATCGGCGTGCCGGCGACCCTGTGCGGGATCGGCCGGGAGGATGAGGCGGCTGTCATCGAGCTGGGCATGAGCGAGCCGGGCGAATTGACGGTGATCGCGCAGATGGCCTGCGTGGATGTGGCGGTGATCACCAACATCGGCGTGGCCCACATCGAGCAGCTGGGGTCCCAGGAGAATATCTTCCGTGAGAAAATGACGGTCCAGGACGGGCTGAAGGAGGGCGGCGTCCTGCTGTTAAACGGCGACGATCCCTGGCTCAGGGACGCGAGAGCCAGGGAGGGGTTCCGGACGGTCTATTACGGCACGGGAGAAAACTGCGGCTACCGGGCGGAGGAGATCCGGCTGGAGAACGGGTTCCCGGTCTTTACGGCGGTCTGTCCCCCCGGCGGCGCGGCGGGAGAGCGGCGGCGGATCCCGGTGCGCCTCGGGGTCATGGGCGCCCATCAGATCTTAAACGCCATGGCGGCGCTGGCGGCGGCGGACCTTTTCGGCGTGCCGCTGGAGGCCGCCGCCCGGTCCCTGGGAGAATTTTCCGGCATGAAAGGGCGGCAGCAGTTCCATGATCTGGACGGGATCATGGCGGCAGCAGTTCCATGATCTGGACGGGATCACATTGATCGACGACGCCTACAACGCGAACCCGGTGTCCATGAAAGGGGCGCTCGATATCCTGGACTCGGTCAAAGACTGCAGCCGCAGGATCGCGGTGCTGGCGGATATGAAAGAGCTGGGGGAGGAGAGCGTCCGTTTCCACCGGGAGGTGGGCGTGTACCTGGCCCACAAGGGGATCGGGCTTCTGGTGACCTACGGCGCGCTGGCAAAGGAGCTGGGCGAGGCGGCGGCCGCGGAAGATCCGGAGCTTTCGGTGGTCCATTTCGGCGAGACGGAGAAACAGGACATGGAGCGGTGGATCGTTTCGGAGCTGAAAAAGGGCGACTGTATCCTCTTTAAGGGATCTAACAGCATGAACTTAGGAGAAGCGGCAGATTATGTATGCCAATATCATCATTGATATTTCCCATGAGAAGGTGGACCGCACGTTCCAGTACCGGATTCCGGAAGCGATCCGGGAGCAGGTCCGTGTGGGTGCGCAGGTCCGCGTCCCGTTCGGCGCGGGGAACCGCCTGCGCACCGGCTACGTGGTGGAGATCACGGACCGGGCCGAATGGGCCCCGGAGCAGCTAAAGGACGTGGACAGCGCGGTATCCGGCAGCGTGACGGCGGAATCGCATCTGATCCGGCTGGCCTGGTGGATGAAAGAGCGTTACGGCTCTACGATGAACCAGGCGCTGAGTACCGTGCTTCCCGTGAAACGCTCGGTGCGGCGGCGGGAGGACCGGGTGCTGGTCTGCCGGCTGGACCGGGAGGAACTGCAAAAGGCGGCGGAGGAAGCCGGACGCCGGAAATACGGGGCCCGGGAGCGGCTGCTGCGGGCGTTTCTGGACCATCCGCGGATCCCTTACGGCGTGGCGGTCCACCAGATGGGTCTGACGGCGGCCGCCATAAAGCCCCTGCTGGAGAAAGGGGTGCTGGCGCTGGAGTCCCGGGAGATCTGGCGGGACCCGGTGCGCTCTCTGGAACAGCTGGGGGGCGGAAACGGCGGGGACGGGGATCCTCTGCCGGAACTCAATGCAGAACAGAAAGCCGCCGCGGAAGATTTCTGCGCACGCTACGCCGCGGGGGACCGGCGGACCTGCCTGCT
>CANQYH010000167.1 GCA_947628025.1 uncultured Lachnospiraceae bacterium
GCAAGCCGCAAAAGGATCTCCGCCTGATGGATGTCCTCCCCCACGATACTCTCTGCCGCGTCCCGGTACAGCCTGTCCGCGGACAGCTTCACGCTGCGCCGGCAGCATTTCTTCAGCTGCTTTTCGATCTCTTCATAATAATCCGTCAGGCGGTCACCGGACAGCCTGTACCGGATACGGGTCTTTTCATTGTTCCTGTTTATAAAAGAATTCATAAACAGGGTCATCGTCCGCGACTTCTCCGCTTTCTGCTCGCTGCTTAACGGCTCTCGCTCGATCTCCCGCCGCATCTCGTCATAAACGTCCGCCACATCGCCGATCTCCTCCGCTTCCACGGCAATAAAGCCCACCTCATCTCCAAAATGAGCGCTTTTCGTCTCTTCCGAAACCGCCGTCCGCAGTTCCTCATAGCAGTTCGAGCTGGTCAGCGAATGCCTGCTGACATAAAACAAAAGGATCTCGCAGTTGTACCCCCTTATGGCCCTTAACGCGTCGTTCTTCCATGTGCTTTCCTTGTCGCCCAGATTGGGCCTGTCGATCCAGACATTATATCCCCGTTTCTGCAGCTCCAAAGCGTCCTGCCACGCGACCGCCTGATCGCGGCTCTGATAGCTGATAAAAACATACGGTCTTTCTTTATAATAAGGGAGAAGCTGCCTGAGTATCTCGCCGCGCTCCATGAAGATCTCTCCTCTCGCCACCGGCAAATGTATATGTTTCATTATATATCCGCCCGCATACCGCGTCAAGAAGATTTTTGGGACGTCCGGTCACGGCGGCCGCCCAGGAGTTTATGCTTTATTTATATTTCGTTTATTATTATTTTATGGTTTCATAACATATTGTTCACAGAACCGCACTAGACTACGGACGAATTAAAAAGAATCTCAATCTGGATACACAGGGGGAAATATAGGATATGCTGATATTGATCCAATTATCCGTCGCCATGTTCGGCGGACTTCTTATGTCAAGACTGGCCAAAAAGGTCAAACTGCCTGCCGTCACCGCTTATCTGACGGCAGGTATTCTGTTGGGGCCGTTCTGCATCGGCGCTCTGAAAGCGCAGGGGATCGGCTTCACTTCCCTGGAGGAAGTAGAAAGTCTCGATCTGATCTCCCAGGTAGCGCTGGGCTTTATCGCGTTCACGATCGGAAACGAATTCCGTCTGGAACAGCTGAAGCATATGGGCCGCCAGGCGATCACCGTGGGGATCCTGCAGGCCGTCGTCACCACAGCGCTGGTGGACGTCTGCCTCCTGGCGCTGCATTTCGTTCTTCCGGACGTCATTTCAGTCTCCTCCGCCATCACCCTGGGCGCGATCGCGGCCGCCACGGCTCCCGCGGCGACTCTGATGGTGGTCCATCAGTACAAGGCGGACGGTCCTCTGACCAAGCTGCTTCTGCTGGTGGTCGCGATCGACGACGCCGTCGGCCTGGTCCTTTTCGCGGCTTCGTTCGGGATCGCCTCCGCCCTGGAAAAAGGCGTGATCAATTTAACCAGCATCCTGATCGAACCGATCCTGGAGATCGTGCTGTCGCTGCTTCTGGGTACGGTGGCCGGTTGGCTGCTCCACAGGTTTGAAAAATATTTCCATTCCGGCAGCAAGCGCCTGTCCCTTTCCATCTGCTGCGTCCTGCTTACGGTCGGCGTATCCATGGCGCAGTTCGACGTCGGAGGCGTCCACATCGGCTTCAGCCTGCTGCTGGTCTGCATGATGGCGGGCACGGTCTTCTGCAACATCTGCGATTTTTCGGAAAGCCTGATGGAACACATCGACGACTGGACGGCTCCTGTCTACATCCTGTTCTTCGTGCTCTCCGGCGCGGAACTGAACCTGCAGATCCTGACCCAGCCGATGGTCCTGCTGATCGGAGCGGTATACATCCTCGGCCGTTCGTTCGGCAAATATTTCGGCGCTTACGGAAGCTGCGTCCTGACCAAATGCAGTCCCAGCATCACCAAATATCTGGGGATCACGCTGCTGCCCCAGGCGGGCGTCTCTTTGGGAATGGCCCTGACCGCCCAGCAGCTCCAGGACGGCCCGACGATCCGCAATGTGATCCTGTTTTCCGTGCTGGTATACGAACTGATCGGACCGGCCCTGACCAAGCGGTCGCTGATGGCTGCCGGCGAGATCCACACCGAGGGACGGACCGACGCGCGCCGCAGGAACCAACCGGTCACGCTGTTTCATCTCGGACACCACGAAACCGCGAACGGCAAATAATTTCCGCCCACACTGGCATAAAACGCTTCGCAGCTGCGCGTCCCGCACAGCCTGCGAAGCGTTTTTAAATGGAAAACCGCGCCCTGTCTTTTGCTCCGGCTTACTGACAGCCTCCGCAGCTTCCCTGCTCGTTCACAGCGCCGTTATTCCTGGCCGGATTATCAAAGGCCGGATTCAGCGCATAGAAGTTGCGGCTGTCCAAGCGGTCCTGTACGTCGCGGAGCGCTTCCCCAAACCTCTGGAAATGCACGATCTCCCGCTCCCTCAAAAACCGCAGCGGATCGCAGACCTCCGGATCGGTGACGACCCGGAGGATATTGTCGTAGGTCGTGCGGGCTTTCTGCTCTGCTGCGGCCTTATAAGAACAAACCGCAATCGAATTGCCATAACAGACGACGGCATCCGTAAAGCAAGCGACAACCTATATTCCGTGAAAAATAATTAACTTTATATAATCTTGTATTCCTCCCCAAAACCAAATATAATATCCCCAGAACGCCGGTAAACACGGACAAAATATCTGCGAAACGGGGTGAACGGGTTGATAAAGATAGCGATATGCGACGATGAAAAGGAAGCCGTCCTGCAGCATGAGGACATTGTAAAGAGGAGCCTTAAGTCCTGCGGGATCGGCTACGAGATCGCGGCCTACACGAGGAGCAGCAATCTTCTCTCCGATATTACGGACGATCACTTTTTCTTCGACCTGATCCTGCTCGACATCGAAATGCCCGGGATCACGGGCATGGAGCTTACCGGGCAGATCAAGCCGCATCTGCCGAATGTGAAGATCATTTTTATCACGTCCCATATCGAGTATGCGGTCGACGCGTTTGAACTGTCCATCTTCCGCTATGTGCCCAAGAGCGATCTTGCGGACCGGCTGGTATCCGCGGTGACCGACGCGGCCAGGCTGATCGAGCTGGAAGCAGGTAAGGAATATATAATTCAGGGGGCCGGGCGCATGGAGAAAATACCGTACAAGGACATTTTCTACATCCGGCGCGACGGCGGCAAAAACGCGGTCATCTGCTCGCAGTCCGGCATTTCAAAGGTCAGAAAAAGCCTGCAGCAGGTTTTTGAAGAACTGCAGACGCCGGAGTTTATCTTCATTGACAGGGGCTGCATCGTGAATCTCATTCAGATCATGAAGATCAGCGGCGGCATGGCGTATCTCAAAAACGGCGAAGCGCTGCCCGTCAGCCGTTCCCATTTGCAGGAGGTAAAGCGGCAGATCAATCAGTTCTGGGGGGCGCATATATGATGGAATGGTCTCAGATGATCTCCTGTTCTTTCACAAACGGAATTCGGATCTTTGTGTGCATCTGGATGATAACCGCTCTCTTAACATCGCGTAAACTGGAAAAAAGTACCGTATGGCTGTCCCTGCTCTGCGGCACGGCTGCCGCGGCCCTATCCGTGTTCCCGATCCCGCCGGTCGCCATAGCTGCATTGGAGATGGCGGCGATTCTTTGTGCGCTGCGCTTTCGATACAAATGCGAACTCCGGACGTCCGCTTTTCTTACTTTCTTTTTTGAAATAGCGGCCGCGCTGTGGGATTTCCTGTTTTCAGCGGGACTTGCGATCCTGTTCCGCCGCAGTACGCCGGACGGCGTTATAAGCGGCGGCAGGGTCCCTGTGTGGCTCGTCCGGATCCTGATGCTCGGCCTTATGTCGTTCATTGCGGCGCGGAAAGAGAACGCCGAGAAACTGCTGGATCGCTTCAGCTCCCTGTCCGCTGTGGCCGGAATGTTCGGCGTCCTGATTCTGACGGAGCAGACCGTCGTTCCGCTGCCGGACGGCCAGCTTACGGCATGGGTGATCCTCTCCGGCATCCTTTTAATGGCCGTACTGTTTTATCGGGTCAGCCGCCAGTATGAAATGGAGAAAACGATCGCGCGGCTGGAAACGGAAAAAAATACTCTGCTGGAGCGCGACTATCGGACATTGAGCGATACCTACGCCGCCAACGCCAAACTGTACCACGATTTTCATAACCATATAAATATCCTGCACCGCTATTTGTCAGCGGGCAGCACCGGCGCGGCGATCCGTTATCTGGAAGATCTGCGTTCTCCCGTGCGGACGATCGCGGAGACCGCCTGGACCGGAGACGAAGCGATCGACTACCTGATCAACAGCAAGATCGCCCTTGCCATCTCCCAGAACATCCGGGTAAACACAAACATCGAATTCCCCCGCCACACCAATCTGAAAAGCGTCGACCTGGCGGCGATCTTAGGCAATCTCCTGGACAATGCCGTCGAAGCGGCAGGCAGCGCAGAGGACGATCTGCGTTTCATCCGCCTGACGATCCGCCGCATCAACGATATGCTGATCATTAAAGCGGAAAATGGGTGCGGCGCCGCGCCCTTGACGGCTGACGGAGAACTGCAGACTTCCAAGGCCGATAAAGCCCTGCACGGCTGGGGGCTTAAGAGCGTCCGCACCGCCGCCGGACATTACGACGGGACGGTCGAAACCGAGTATCACGATCATACATTCCGCGCTGTCGTCACATTATCGTTTGAAGCGGCAGGCGCATAGCGTGATCATTCTTTTTCAGCGAAGCAGGCTGCCCGTTGGAGACGGCCTGCTTTTTCGCGGACAAAAAGCGACGGTTCACGGACATTTCCGCAGCGCGCCCGTTCTTTTGCTATCCTGTTGTCGTGAGGATGTGCAAAGCGCCACATTGACCATAACAGAAAGGCAGTATCATTTACGAGCATACTGGAATCATGAATGGAGGGCATCGGATGCGTCATTTTTATTTTCGTCTCACTCTTGGTATCGTCTGGCTGGCCGCGGCGCTGTTTTGTATCGCGAGCGCCGATCTCCCCTTTGCGGCGCTGTACGCCGTGCTGGGCGTTTTATTTCTGTGGTCCGCCCGTTTGATCCGGAAAAAGGAGGAAAAAGACAACGATGATCGGGAGTAACAAAATAGACCGGACGGAACTTCTGGTCCTCAAAAACCTAACCGTATGGTACGAGCGGGGCAAGCCCGTCCTTGACGGTTTTTCCATGGAGCTGGCGGCCAACGAGATCGTCGGACTGATCGGCATGAACGGGGCGGGCAAAACCACGCTGATCCGGACGCTTTCCGGGCTGACCGGCAGCTTCCAAATCGAGACCGCGCTCTGGCAGGATCAGCCGTTTCAGTTCCGGGACAGGAGCTTTAAAAAGGACCGTTATACGGTTTTCGCCGAAGATCACTCGTTTCAGTTCTTCACATTCCGGGAGTACGCTTCTTATGTGGCCAGGTCCTACGGAACCAAGCTCTCCGGCGTTGACGAATTGGTGCGGGGGTTCCGCTTTGAAGCATATACCGATATTCTGCTGAAAGAGCTGTCGACGGGCAATCTGAAAAAGGCTTATCTGATCACGGCGTTCGCCCTGAAGCCGAAGCTGCTCCTGCTGGACGAGCCCGTGAACGGACTGGATTTTCAAAGCACCGAATATCTGTATGAGCAGATCAATCACTACCGGCAGTACGGTACCGTCCTCTTCTCGTCCCATATCCTGGAAAGCATCTGCCTTACGTCGGACCGGGTGCTGGTACTGGAACAGGGCCAGATAACGAGGCAGTTTGCCGGGCAGGATCTGGAAGCCGGAAACATCCGGGAGGTACTGAGAGAATGAACACCCTGAAAGCCCTCTTGAAGCTGCTTCTGGGCGCAAGGTATGAACGCGCCGGAAAGAGCCTGACCGTTTGCTGCATCCTGTTTTTCAGCCTCCGTGCCGCGGAAATCGAAGCGGAGATCTCGCCGCCGGTCCTCTTCCTGACGGCAGCGGCTGTTTCGGCGGGGATCCTGTGGCAGGCCCTCAGCGCTTCACAAAATGCCGAAAAGCTGGCCGGACTATTTCTGCTGCCGTTTGCGGGCAGGAACATGACCTTTTCCATCGTCCTGGCGTTTACCTGCTACACGCTGATCACAAGGACTTTTCCTGTGCTGACGCTGTTCTTTGCGGTCCATGAATGGAGCGCAGCCCAGGCAGGCGTGTCGCTGCTCTGCGCCTGTCAGGGCTGTTTCCTGGCCGCCGCGTGGTACGCCATGACAAAGAAACGGAAGCGGCTGCCCATCGTGCTTCTATGGTGTGCGGCTGTGCTGCTTTCCATACTTTTGGTGCAGGATGTGGTTTTCCAGGCTCGGAGCGCGGCCGCAAACCTGTGCCTTTCCGTCCTTTGCCTGTCTGCGGCGGACGCTTACGGATTCTGCCGCCCTGTGCCCGCCAGGCGGCTCATCCGTCGTACCAAAGGGACGGGGAGCGTGCTCTTATATCTTCTGCGCTGCCTGGCGGCGAACCCGAATTATCTCCTAAATACGGCGGGCCTGTGCCTGATCGCCGCCGTTCTGCCGTTTCTGTTTGGGCCTTTCGAGAATTTGTATGTCATGCCGCTGGGGTTCGCCATCCTGTGCCTGAACACGCCGGTCTGCATATTGCTGTCCTGCGACCCGGCGCTGGAGCAGGCGGTCCGGATGCTGCCCGGACAGGCCCGACGCTTTTGCATCCGCTATTGCGTCTTCCTTTTTTCGGTCAACGCGGCGGTAAGCGGCGTGTATCTGGCGAGCTGGCAATGGCAGTACGGCGGCGTGGGCGGTGCGGAGATCGCCACTGCGCTGCTGATCGCCCTGCAGAGCGCGATCCTGTCTGTCCTGCTGGAATGGCTCTGCCCGATCCGCAGCTGGAAGATCGAGAGCGACCTTTGGCACCACCCGCGCAAATATATTGTGCCCGTCGTCATGCTGTTCCTCGCAGGGCTGATCGGCGTATGG
>CANQYH010000168.1 GCA_947628025.1 uncultured Lachnospiraceae bacterium
CCCGCATCCGCACGTATCTGGGCGCGCTGAAATATACGGCCGACGAGATGGATCACCCGATCGCGGAGCTGTCCGGCGGGCAGAAAGCGAAGATCCTGCTTTTGAAAATGAGCCTGTCTGGGGCCAATGTGCTGATCCTGGACGAGCCGACCAGAAATTTGTCGCCGCTTTCGGGGCCGGTGCTGCGGCGGATGCTGAGAGATTTTCCCGGCGCGATCCTCAGCGTTTCTCACGACCGGAAATATATGTCGGAGGTCTGCGGGAGAGTGCTTCGGATGACGGAGGCAGGGTTCCGGGAGATATCTCTGCCGGACGGGAACGAATGAAAAAGTGCCGCCCAAAGGGGGCGTTCGCCGGAGAGAAATTCCGGGCGGCCTGTTTGGGCGGCGCTGGTTTGATTAAAAGAGCCGGATTTTGGTGTTTCATTTTTCAGAGGAACGGCAGCAGGCGTTGAAATGCCGGCTTGCGGATCCGAAAACAGAAGCGGGTCCGAAAGATCTGGTCTGTCAAACGCCGGAGGCTGTCCCCTGCGGATCATTTTCGCGTAAAAAAGCTGTCATCTGAGCCGTGTCAGGAATCGGTCCTGATTTGCGCTTCGCCGGTCAGTCCGAGCCGCTCTGCTCCCAGGAGATGTACGTCCTCTTCCTGGTGGGTCGAGAGCAGGACCAGTTTTCCGGCGGTCTTCTCTTTAATATAAGAAATGACGCGGCTCCGGGTCTCTTCGTCCAGCCCGGTAAAGGGCTCGTCCATCAAAAGCACGTCGGACGGGGCCAGAAGCGCCCGGCCGATGGCGGTCCGGCGTTTCATGCCGCCGCTTAAAGTGGATACGGGACGGGAGAGGGATTCTTCTGGCAGCAGGCGGCAGAGTTCGGAGCGAATCTGCGTTTCGGGGAACCGTTTCCCTGTGACCATCATCACATTTTCCACGGGCGTGAACGCTTCGCAGAGCCGGTCCTCCTGGAAGACGGCGGAGAAACGCGGGGTAAAAGTGCCTCCCGGCCTGTCCGCGTCCCAGCGGATCTCGCCGCAGTCTGCTGTCTCCAGTCCCATCAGGATGCGGAAAAGCGTGGTCTTGCCGGAACCGGATGGGGCCATGAGGCAATAGGCGCGGCCGCTTTCCAGTTCCATGGAGACGCCGTTCAGCACATGCAGCTCACCGAACGATTTATGCAGTTCGCGAATGGTCAGTTTCATGGCCGGTCCCTCCGTTTCTCTGTAATTTGGAAAGCGCCAGCAGGAAGATCCGTTCGGACAGGGCGCTGATGACGATGATCACGAACGTCCAGGCGAAAAGGTCGGACGTGGCCAGGTAGATCTTGGACATATAGAGCCGTTCGCCGATGGAATGGTCCGGCACGCCGATGACCTCGGCCGCGACGCCGGATTTCCAGCTCATCCCCAGCGCCACCCGGCAGCCGCTCAGCAGATGGGGCAGCAGGGCGGGCACGTAGATATAGCGGATCTTTTTCAGCGCCGGCATATGGAAGACCTGCGCCATTTCCAGCAGCTTCGGATCGGCGCTCTCCAGACCGGCGATGGTGTGGACGTAGATCATGGGCAGGACGACCAGAAAGGCGATGAAGACCGCCAGCTGCCGGGAACCGACCCAGATCAGGGCCAGGATGACGAACGACGCCACCGGGATGGATTTCAGCAGGGAAACGATGGGGGCCAGCAGTTCCCGGAGCAGCGGAAAGCGGCAGGCCAGGCCGCCCAGCAGCAGTCCGCCGAAGAAAGCCAGGAGGAACCCCAGGCTGATCTTGGCGAACGAGTGGGCGATCGAGAGCCAGAATTCTCCGCTGGGCAGCAGGCGCAAAAGAGCCTGCGCCGCGTCGAACGGGCCGACCAGGATAATGTCGTTGCGGATCAGCATCGCCGCCGCCTGCCAGACCAGCAGCCAGAAGAGGACGACGGCGGAGCGCCGCAGCGCGGATGAAGAAAGAAACGGTTTCATGGAATGTCTCCTGAACAGTCGGATACGTTTACCGTGCGAAATAGAACGCGTCGTCCGGGAGTTTTCCGCCTACGGACGTGGGATCCAGCCCGTAAAGGACGTTCAGATAACCGCTCAGCATTTCTTTCATCTCGTCGCCCTCGATGCAGACGATGCTGCAATAGGGCAGGGCCTTTTGGGCTACGGGAGCCTTTTCGATGATGCCGAACTGAGCGACCAGTTCGGACGCCGCCGCGACGTCGTCATTGGCGAAGCTGGCGGATGCAGCGTGCTCGTCCATGAAAAGTTTTACGGCCGCGGCGGAGGCTTCGTCTGCCAGCAGCTCGCTGCGGACCACGGTCACGCCCGTCACCAGGCTGCCGCCGCCCTCCTGTCCCTCCTGGGCCTTGTCCCATTCCGCGGTCAGATCCAGGACGATCTTCAGGGCTTCATTCTGGGCCATGGCCACGGTGACGAAAGGCTGGGGCAGCAGGCCGATGGCGTCCGCCTGTTCTTTTAAGACGGCGGCTACCTCCGTCGCTTCGGATTTATATTCGATCGTCAGATCGTCCGCGGACATGCCGTTGGCAGCCAGCAGGTGCTGGAACACATAATCCGGCGTCGTGCCCTTGCCGGTCATGTAAACGGTCTTTCCCGCCAGATCCGCGATGCTCTGGATGGAATCATCGGCGGCCACGATGTAGAGGACGCCCAGCGTGTTGATGTTCAGGACCTGGACGCCCTGGTTGGTGCGCTGGTAGAGGATCGAAGACATATTGGCCGGGACCAGAACGATGTCCAGGTCATTGGAAACGACCTTGGCGACCAGTTCGGACGCGTCGGCCGCCATCGTAAATTCATAACTTCCCTCGGCTTCGCCCTTTTCCGCTTTGTCCATCAGGGAAACCAGACCCATGGTGGTCGGGCCTTTGAGGGAGCCGACGCGCAGCGTGATGGGATCGGTCTTGCCGGGGGCTTCCAGGCTGACCTCCGCCGTGGTCGTCTCTGCGGCAGTTGTGGTTTCCTCCGCGGTGGTCGTTTCCGCAGTGGTCGTGGTCTCCGCAGCGGCCGTGGTCGTTTCTGCTGCGGCGGTGGTACCTGCGGCGGTGGTACCGGAGTCGGATGAGCCGGAGCAGCCGGATAAGAGGGCCGCCCCCATGGCGAATGCCAGAATGGTAGAGAGTGTCTTTTTCATGATTTTTTCCTCGCTTTCTTTTCTTCTCTGTCAGGAAATACCTTTCAGATGAGTGTGTCCGAAAACGGACGGTCAGCGGTCGTCTGAGCCTCTGTCAGGCATAACCTTTCAGGTGAGCATGAGTCGGACCGGAAAACTCCGTATCCGGGCTGACACCGAGAGTATAGCACAGATAGAGGCCGTCCGTCTAGTGGCAAGTTTTACAGGATTGCGGGCCGCAGGGACGATTTTTGAGATGAAAAGTCAATATGCGGAATTTTTCTGCGGCGCGCCGCGATGGATCTGCGGTATGGACCAATTTTCGTGAAAATGCGGTAGAAATCGACATTCGGATATAGTATACTGGGGATGACGGAGACAGGACCGGCGGTGGTCTGCTGTTTCCATAATACGTAGAGAGCAGAGAGCGCCGCTGCCGGGCCATGAACAGTCTGGCGCCGGCGAGGCTGGCCTTGACGGGCGGCCGGCCGGAAATCTGACCGTTGGGAGCATATCTTAAAGAAAGGGGAGTACGTAAGATGAGTGCAGCGACTGTGACATGCACCGCCGGGGAGGCAATCAGGAAACTGAAAGAGGGGAACGCGCGTTATCTGCATACGGAGACGGGGGAGGGTGACGTTTCCCTGCGGCTGCGTGAAAAGACCTGCGCCGAGGGGCAGGCGCCTTACGCTGTCGTGATCACCTGTTCCGATTCCCGGGTGATACCGGAGAGCATTTTCAGCGCGGGGATCGGCGACCTTTTTGTGATCCGGGTGGCCGGAAATGTGATCGACAACCACCAGCTGGGCAGCATTGAGTACGCCGCCGAGCATCTGGGCAGCCGCCTGATCGTCGTCATGGGCCATAATCACTGCGGAGCCGTGGACGCCGCGATCCATCACGATCCGGCGGGTTACATAAAGTTTATCACGGACGAGATCCGTGAGGCTATCGGCGAAGAGACGGACGACTATAAGGCCTGCTGTCTGAACGTGCAGCGCAGCATCCGGGTCATTGAAGACAGCCTGGAGATCCGGCAGGAGGAGGAGCACGGCCTGCGGGTCGTAGGGGCGATGTATCATCTGGAAGACGGCAGCGTAGAATTTCTGTAAAAAACGCCGGGAGACGGCCCGGCCGCAGATGTGCTGCGGGGGGCGTTTCCCGGCGTATAAGTTGAACTTTCTGCAGGTTCAGGATTCTCCGAACGTATGATCCAGGCGGGGATCCAGGGGCGTGGTCCCCTCGGTGTAAGCCCGGAAATTGCCGATCAGTTCCGCCGCGCGCGGGACGGCCGCCTCATAGAGCCGGATCAGCTCGGCGCAGATCGGTTCGCTTCCCGGCAGCGCCGTGGGCGTGATCACCATGTCGTGGATGCTTCTGGGGCAATGGACCAGCCGCATGAGCGTCATCACGCAGCGGCGGGCCAGCCGGCCTTTCGGCGCCAGGAGTTTCAGATCTCTGCGCTGGGAACGGAGCGCGCGAAGCACCTGTTTGGGGGTGATCTCCGGGAAGAAATGGGCGATGATACGCGCGTTTGCCCTGGTGGCTTTCAGATGGCGGATGGGCCAGAAGCGCATGGGGTCGTAGCCGTCTTCCGACATGAACCGCCGGTCCAGTTCCGATTCGATGGCGTTGTGGGAAAGCGGCGTTTCACGGCTCATTGTCCCGACATAGGGATGGCAGGCGCTGTCCAGCGCAAAATGGCACATAAAACCGTACAGGTAGGCCATGGACGGCGCGATGTCTTCGGTCGGGATGTGCGCCAGGATGGCCTCGGCCCTCTCGAAAAACTCAAAACCGGGACGCGCGTGCATCCCAAAGCCGGTTTCATTGACGGAGTTTTTGTGCAGGGCTTTGTAGTAAAACAGGATATCCGGCCCGTGAAGGCCGATGCAGTAGAGTCCCAGATAGGGTTTAACGCTCTCTCGCAGGTCGCGGGGGAGTTTTTTGTATACGTCAATCCCAAAACGGTAGTGAGTATATGTCGTAGGCATCAGATCCAACCTCCATCCAGACCTATGACCTGTCCGGTCAGATAGGCGTTCGCTTGTGAAAGCTGCCAGACCAGTTCGGCCGCCTCCTCCGCCTGCCCCAGGCGTCCGGCGGGGATCTGGTCCGTCAGATCCTCCAGTTCCTCTTCATTTAAAAAATGATTCATCTCCGTGTCGATTGCGCCGCAGGCCACCGCGTTGACCTGGATCCCGCTGGGGGCCAGCTCTTTCGCCAACGCTTTCGTCAGCGCGTTCAGCCCGCCTTTGGACGCGGAATAAGCCGCTTCGCAGGACGCGCCCGCACAGCCCCAGACCGAGGAGATCTGGATGATCTTCCCGCTCTTCCGGGAAACCATGCCGGGGATCGCCAGCTTGCAAAGGTGAAACGCCGAGGTCAGGTTCGTGCGGATCACGCGGTCCCATTCCTCGCAGGTCATGTCCTGCAGCAGGCCGATGTAGGAGATTCCGGCGTTGTTGACCAGTATATCGGGCGTGCCGAAACGTTTTGTGACCATGCCGAAAAATTCCCGGCAGCAGTCCATATCGCCCATGTCGCCGGTATAGGCGAGGCAGGCCGGGGGTATGTTTTCGCGGACTGCTGCGAAACCGGAAGCTGCGTCTGGCAAAGGCCCGGACGTCCGGCTCTCCCGCGCCCAGAGATCTTCGATCTCCGCTTTCGTCTCTTCCAGCCGCCGCGTATTCCTGAGACAGCTGATAGCCACGTTATAATGTTCTTTTGCGAATCGCAGGGCGACGGCTTTCCCGATCCCCCGGGATGCGCCGGTCACCAGCACAGTCCCTCCCGCCATAGCGCGGCGTCCTCCTGTCCGGCGTTTTCTGCTCTGCCTTTTTCCGAAGCGCCCAAACGCGGCGGAGCTGGAGCTTTGTACGGCCCCTGCGGGTCCCGTATCCGGCCGCCTGCGCGGGAGCTTCGAAGAGACTCAGAGCATTATTATGATAGCACGCCGGGATGGAAAATGCAAGAGTTGGCGGACGATCCGGGGAAGCGGACGGCGGGGCATGGCCGCCGGATATTTTACGGAATGGATATGACGAAGTGAAAAGAACGCGCTTGAGATCTCGTCTGCGTTCTTTTTGTCTGCGTATATATGAAACGGGAGCAGACGACGGCGGGCTGCAAGGATCCGGCCGGGGTCGTGCGGAGGATGAAACGTTTCTGCGTCCGCGCCCCCTTGCGCGGCAGGAGGCTTTATGGTAGAATCAGGGAAATGGACGCAGGGATGAGGCTGTCCGTTATCTGACAGAGAGGAGACGAATCATGGATAAATTATACGATCTGATCATCATCGGCTCCGGGCCCGCGGGGCTGGCGGCGGGCATTTACGCGGAGCGGGCCAGGCTGGATACGCTGGTCATCGAAAAGGAATACGTGAGCGGCGGCCAGGTGATCAATACCTACGAGGTGGACAATTATCCGGGACTGCCGGGTATCAACGGCTTCGATATGGCTGAGAAATTTCGGGAACACGCGGAGAAGCTGGGCGTGCATTTCGTCGTGGACCGTGCGGAGCGCGTCGAACGCCAGGCGGACCGGAACCTGGTGGTTTGCGAGGAACAGGCCTACGAGGCAAAGACGCTGATCCTGGCGACCGGCGCGGCCCATCGGAAGCTGGGTGTGCCGGGAGAGGACGAGCTGGCCGGCATGGGCGTGTCCTACTGCGCTACCTGCGACGGGGCTTTCTTCCGCCAGAAAGACGTGGCCGTGGTGGGCGGCGGCGACGTGGCGGTCGAGGACGCGATCTTCCTGGCCCGGATGTGCCGGAAAGTCTACGTGATC
>CANQYH010000169.1 GCA_947628025.1 uncultured Lachnospiraceae bacterium
TCTACGGCGACTATCCGGTTTGACCTCGGATTCCGCGATCTTTGGCGGATAGTCGCCGTAGAGGGTATGTTCCGGGATGACGATGGGATTTTCTTCCGGCTGGTTATCCGAAAGCGGTTCCATGGCGGCGGGCTGGATGGCGACAGAATCGGACAGTATCTCTGTACCGGAAATGAACAGGGGTTTATAACCTGGAGCTGTAACCTCAAGGTTATATTCTGAGTAGGGCTGTTCGTTTCCGGGAATCAGGCTGTATTCCAGGGGAGGCGCGTTTAGGGCGATCTGTTCCGTCTGGCCGGAACCGTCAGTGAAAACCTCTTCCAGGGGCCGGGCCGGTTCTCCTGCGTAGGAGATGCGGACGGAGGCTCCCGGGACAGGATAATTGTTGACGGCGGAGGTAACGTTGACCTGCAGAAGTCCCTGGCTGGAGACGCCGGCGGCGCGGATATGGAGATTTTGGGTCATGGTGAGACTCCTTAGATTGGCTTGCGCATATTATTATCATTCTATGGGCAGGATCTCCGAGATGTGACAGAAAACGCAGAACCGCATGAAAAAAGCCGGCTGGGTCCGGTCACAGCATCTCCGGATGCAGATTCAGCCGGATACGGGTAGTAAAGATCCTGGTTTCGCCGTCGAATCGGAAGCTGGCCTCGCCGCCGTATTTGGCTGCCGTATGCGCCAGGCTGTGCAGACCCAGGCCGCCGTCGGTGCGCGTGCTTAAAAACGCGTCCGCGGGAAGAAAGCCGGTTTCCGTCCGGTAACGGGCGGCCAGGCGTACGCCCTGTCCGGGATTGCAGAGTTCGATCACCAGGGAACTGTTGATTACCGCCATCTGCAGGGAGATCCAGCGGTCTTTGCTGTCAGGGAACTGCTGGCAGGCATGGATGGCATTCTCCATGGAATTGCCCAGAAGTACCGTTAAATCGGGGGGGCAGATAGTGATGTCGCCGCACTCGGCGTGGATCTGGCAGGCGATCTGATTGCTCCCGGCCAGACCGGCATAGTACTGCAGCAGCGCGTTGACGGTAAAATTTTGGCAGTAGAATTGATTCTCCTGCGTGAGAGCGGCGCTGATGTATTTCGTAAGATAGGACAGGGCTTCGTCGTTTTTGCCCTGTTCCAGCATCTCGTACAGCAGATTCAGATGATGGCGCATATCGTGACGGACGCGGCTGGCGTTTTCGATCTCGCTGGCGATCTTTTCTGACTGGAGCCGCTGGATCTCCATCGCCCGCTGGTTTTCCGCTTCCCGCTTGCGCCGCAGCGTTTCCCGGAACAGAAGCCAGTAGACCATACATTGATTCAGGATCAGGAACAAAAACAGCAGGCAGTACATCCGCGAGGTGGAAGAATAATAATCCTGTACCGAATCGCAGTAGATCATGAGGATGATATAGGTTGTCGTGACTGCCATGGAGAACCAGAACTCCCGCAGCATATCGTTGGGAACGGTTTCACGGATAAATTCGCCTACCGGCCGCGTTACGGTGGTTATGACCAGCGGAAAAAGCACCGCCGTCGTTACGGCATACAAAAGCAGGCTGCGGTAAGAATACGTCTCCCCCTCCTGGCCGAAAGGAATGAACGGCAGAAACAGATTGGTCAGCCAGAACTGGGAGGTGGCGTAAAAAAACACGATCGAAAGGACCAGGATCTTTTTGATCACGGAGTCCCGGATCAGCCATAAAAAGGCCGCGACCTCCGCAAGGCAGTACAGCAGGAATAAGAGGTTGCCGGCCAGATTGATCTGACCGGCCATCGGATCGGCCGAAAACGCAAACAAACAGGTCAGCGCGGCCGGAAACACAGCGGCGGCGGCCAGGGAGCAGAGCGTCGCTCCGATGAAGACCGACCGGCGGGGAAAGCGGAAGCTTTCCTTCGGAAAAGGCAGAAAGCTCATCAGGACGCAGGGATAGAACTGAATAAAAAGGCCGGCGGCGTTGCGCAGGAAAAAACTCATGGCCTGGCCTCCTTTCCCCATTTATTCCTTTCGGAAAGGCGGGAAAACAGAAAGTCGTTGTAAGCCGCCTGAATCGAATTGTGTTTCCGGATGGTAACGGCCAGTCTGGCGCCGTTGCGCAGGATACATGTATTGGCGCCCAGCTGCTCGATGTGTTCCATATTGACCAGGATGCCCCGGTTGATCTTTAGGAACGTCCCGTCCAGCTTCTGTTCCAGTTCGCTGAGTGGCATCCGTACCCGGAGAACGCGGCCGTCCGTCAGAGAGACTTCCACGATGTGGTCAAAACTTTCAAGACAGCAGATCTCGTCCTGGTAAATCGTATAGTTTTCGCGCCCGGCCGTAAGCGTGATGGCCGCGCGGTGGCGGTTGCGCAGTTGGGCCAGCCGCCGGAACGCCTCCGCGATCCCATCGGAAGTCACCGGTTTGACCAGGTAATGCAGCGCGTAGAGAGAAAAGGCTTTCACAGCGTGATCGGTGCTGGTGGTTACAAATACGATGCCGGTTTCCGGAGAGATCTTCTGCAGTTCTGAGGCGATATCGATCCCATTTTCATCCGGCAGAAAAATATCCAGAAATACGATATCAAAAGGCGGCAGTGTCCTGGCAGCGCTCAGAAAAGAAGCGCCGTCGGAAAAAAGCTCCGCATTTCGGGTGGGGTCCCAGCCGTGCAGGGCGTCCAAGAACTGCACCTGTTCGTTTCGATGGTCTTCACATATGGCGATCCGCAAAACGAGTACCTCCATAAACATAATATAACGTCTAATTATATCATTTCTTCGCGGCTTCGCAAAGTCGATTTATGAAAATAAATCGCGGAAAATATTACAAAAAATAGATTGACTTTTTCCGGAAGTCATGGTAAAGTACTTTAGGTTATGAACATAACCGTACATCAAAGCAGGTATCCGCCTCACCTCGGCACGAGCAAGTGACCCTGGTTCATATGGAAGAGTATGGTCCTTACGGGGATCTTATGATCTATGACACAGGTGGATAGCGCGGACTATCCGCTTTTTTGTTGCAAAAGACAAAGCCGCGGACCGGCGTATGGGGCCCGGCGCAGATGCGATTCCTTTTATCACGTTTGGAGGTGAACGACTATTAGCGAGTTAATGATTAACGAACAGATCAGGGACAGGGAGATCCGCCTGATCGGCGAGAATGGGGAGCAGCTGGGGATCATGTCCCCGAGGGAAGCGCTGCAGCTAGCGAGAGAAGCAGAGCTGGATCTGGTAAAGATCGCTCCCGGCGCGAAACCGCCGGTCTGCAAGATCATAGATTACGGGAAATACCGCTATGAGCAGGCCAGGAAAGAGAAAGAAGCGAAGAAAAAGCAGAAAGTGATCGAGGTAAAAGAGGTGCGGCTGACACCGAATATCGACACGAACGATCTGAACACCAAAACAAGCGCTGCCAGGAAATTCCTGGAAAAAGGCGATAAGGTGAAAGTGACGCTGCGTTTCCGTGGGCGCGAGATGGCCCACATGGCACAGTCCAGACACATACTGGACGACTTCGCCCAGGCTCTGTCCGATATCGCGGTCATTGACAAGCCGTCGAAAGTGGAAGGAAGAAGCATGGTGATGTTTTTAACTGCAAAACGTTAAAATAGAGAATACAAGGAGGAATCAGTTATGCCTAAAATGAAGACCAGCAGAGCGGCTGCGAAGCGTTTCAAAAAGACCGGAACCGGTAAGTTAATCCGCAATAAAGCTTACAAGTCCCACATTTTGACAAAGAAATCCACCAAGAGGAAGAGAAATCTTAGAAAAGATGTTGTGATGGATGAGACGAATGCAAAAGTAATGAAGAGGATTTTACCGTATTTATAAGATTTCTTGAATTCATAAGGAGGGAATATCGATGGCAAGAGTAAAAGGCGGATTGAACGCTAAAAAAAGACATAATCGTGTATTAAAGCTGGCAAAGGGCTACAGAGGCGCGCGCTCCAAACAGTACCGCGTGGCCAAGCAGTCTGTAATGAGGGCCCTGACGAGCGCATATATCGGACGTAAGCAGAGAAAGAGAGACTTCCGCCGTCTGTGGATCGCGCGTATCAACGCGGCGGCCCGCATGAACGGTTTATCCTACAGCAAATTCATCTATGGCCTGAAGATGGCCGGCGTCGAGATGAACCGCAAGGTCTTGTCTGACCTGGCGATCAGCGATGCGGAGGGCTTCGCGAAGCTGGCGGAGCTGGCCAAGAGCAAGCTGGCATAAAGGACGACGGTGTGGGACGGCATCTCCGGAACTGGGGTGCCGTTTTTTGACGGATCTTTTCAGAATATCAGAACAGCGGAACCCCCTGATCGTTTGGAGTCCCGCTGTTGTTTTTTGCTGCCGGATCTTTAGCGAATCCACGAAAATCAAGAATTCCTGCCGTTTCTATTTCAGGATTTTTAATAATTGGCATAAAAAATCGGAGTAACAGGATTTGAACCTGCGACCTCTCGGCCCCCAGCCGAGCGCGCTACCAAACTACGCCATACTCCGTGCTTCATTATTATAGCAAAAGATTCCGTATTTGAAAAGCCCTTTTTTTAAAGACAGTTTATTGTTTGTATTATATACAAAATTCAGATATTAATACGAAAAAACATTAATGAAACGATTATTTTTAAAGAGTGACAGAGCATCATTCCGTTAAAGAAGCCCCTCCAAGCAGCGTCTCCGGTATTTAGAGATCCCGCCGGATGGTTCGGACTGAGAAGAGAGGCTTCTATAATATTAGGGGCCAAAAGTCCGGCCATCTACAGGATTTGAATAAGATCCTTGATCTCGCGCTTCGGCACGAAGAAATTTTCCTGTGCGTCCATTGAATATTTCAGGCTCCCGGTTTCGTCCGGAGAGACGACGGTGGAGGTGTGGGCGGGATAACCGAACGCGATCATATACAGGATCTCCAGAGATGGGTCGATCTTCAGGATCTCGCGGATCTTATCGCGGTCGATATTGCCCATCATGCAGCTGCCGATGCCGTGGTACCAGGCGGCCGTGATGATGTTGTCCATCGCCAGACCGGCGTCTACGCGGATGCTGGCGTTTTTAGAGTCCTTTTCACAGAGAACGGCCCAGTACATGACCGGGTGGCGTCCCTCTTTCGGCCGTCCGACTTCGTCGGTCAATGCGGCGGCCCAGTAGGTATAGGGGAATACCGCTTCCGTCAGTTCGGGTGACTGCACGGCCAGATAGCGCAGCGGCTGGAGATTGCCGGCGCTGGAGGCGAGGCGGGCGGCTTCCATCATGTCGGCCAGCGCTTCCGGCGGGATGGGGCGGCTTTGGTCGAAACGGCGGTAGGTCCGTTTGGTCCTCAATAATTCCATGATATCCATAAGTGTTTACCTGAGAGTGGCGTCGAAACAGAGCAGAGAGTGTTTTGCCGTTTCGAAAGCCCGTTTCCTTTCTTTTTGGTAGTTCCAAAGGCAGTTCCTTTGGAAATGCCCTTGTGGCTCTAAGCCGTATTATAGCATGGCATCCGGGAGAAATCCAGCGTCAGTCTGCATTTTACCGCATGTATTGGGAACGTTTTTAACAAGAATATGAATGGGAAGTCCGCGTCCGCATAGGACGTGCCTGGGCGCGGCGCAAAGATTTTCGCAAAGATTTCCGCAAACTCGCGATTGTGAAAATCCGCGCGCTATGGTATAGTATAAAGACAGCGTTATGATTTCCTGAAAGGAGTTTTATGAAACCGATTATAAGTTTTGATTTGGATATGACACTATTAGACCACGCGACGATGACCATACCGGACAGCGCGCTGAAAGCCCTGGACAGGCTCCGCGGGAGATATTATATCGTGCTGGGAACGGCCAGGGACATGGATGCGCCCAACAGCAGCGTTTACCGCGACATCGTACGGCCCGACGCCATTATTCATAACGACGGGACGAAGATCACGGTAGGGGACCGGGTGATCTATGAGACGCTCATGTCGAAAGAGCTGGTGCGGCGGCTGATCGAATTTGGAGAAAAAGAGCATCTGGCGATCGGGGCGCTCACCGGCACGGAGGATTATTTTACGAATCCGGAGCAGGTAGTGGAGATCGATCGGATCCGCTGGGGGGAGAGCCGGCGGAATTTCGTGGATCCGTGGAAGCTTCTGGATTATCCGGTCCGGACCATGGTCTATGTCGGGTATCCGGAGGGGGCGTCGCGGATCGCGGAGGCGTTTCCGGAGCTGGATTGTCCGTTGATCGCGTCGAAGCTGGGCGCGGATCTCATGGAACGCGAGAAATCCAAGGCGGTCGGATTAAGGCGGCTCTGCGATTATCTGGGCGTGGATATCGGGAGCTGTTATGCGTTCGGCGACAGCATGAACGATTACGCGATCCTGAAAGAAGTGGGAACCGGCGTCGCGATGGGAAACGCGGTGGAGGAACTGAAAGCCGTGGCGGATTATGTGACGTCCGACATCGCCGACGACGGGATCTACCGGGCCTGCGAGCATCTGGGGCTGTTCGGAGAATCCGATGCGGTTGAAAAAAGGAGAGGATCATAAATTTTATGATAGCAGGAGGAGAGGAAAATGAATGAGAGATTGACAAAGCTGCGGGAGCGGATGAAAGAGGAGGGCATGGACGCCTATGTGGTGCCGACGTCGGATTTTCATCTGTCCGAATATGTAGACGGATACTTTAAATGCCGGAGATTTCTGACCGGATTTACCGGTTCGGCCGGAACCGCGGTCGTGACGGCGGAGGAAGCCGGGCTCTGGACCGACGGCCGGTATTTCGTGCAGGCGGCCGGGGAGCTGGAGGGCAGCGGCTTTACCCTGATGAAAATGGGCGAGGAAGGCGTGCCTACGGTCGAGGAGTATCTGGAGAAAACGCTGCC
>CANQYH010000170.1 GCA_947628025.1 uncultured Lachnospiraceae bacterium
GCCGGAAAGTCTACGTGATCCACCGCCGGGACGAGCTGCGGGCGGCGAAGAGCCTGCAGGAGACGCTGCTCGGCCTGGAGAATGTGGAGATGGTCTGGGATACCGTGGCGGAGCGGATCGAGGGGGACGGCCAGGTGGAGCGCCTGGCTCTGAAGAACGTAAAGACCGGCGACCTCTCCATGCTGGCGGTGCAGGGCGTTTTCATCGCCGTAGGGATCACGCCCAACAGCCAGGTCTTCGAGGGGCTGGTGGAGATGGATCACGGTTACATTGCGGCCGGAGAGGATGGCAGGACCTCTGTACCCGGTATCTATGCGGCCGGGGATGTGCGCACCAAGAGCCTGCGCCAGATCGTGACGGCCGTGGCGGACGGGGCCAATGCGGTGGCTTCGGCGGAGCGGTACCTGGCGGAAAAAGCTACCCGGCAGAAAGGATGATCGATCAATGTATTTGTATAATTCCGCCGCTCATAAAAAAGAAGCGTTCCAAACCCATATGCCCGGCCATGTCGAGATGTATACCTGCGAGCCGACCGTATACCATTTTGCGCATATCGGCAACCTGCGTTCCTACATCATGGAAGATGTGCTGGAGAAATTTCTTCGCTATTCCGGCTATGACGTGAACCGTGTCATGAATATTACCGATGTCGGACATTTGACCTCCGACGCCGACGAGGGTGAGGATAAAATGTTAAAAGGCGCCCGCCGCGAGCATAAATCCGTGATGGACATTGCCCGCTTCTACACGGACGCTTTCTTTCAGGACTGCGCGGAATAATAGTTATGCCCGGAGACTTCGCTTGTGTGAGATAAAGAAATAATAAGCAGGTTTTGGGGAAAGCACTCCCCAACAAGATTCCCACGGGGCAAAATGAGCACAGAAGCGAATTCTGCCCCGTGGTAGAATCTTGCTCTATGAAACCGACGCTTTCTATATCCTCGTTTCCTCTTGCTCCCTGCGCCACTGAAAAATGCGAAATTGCCAAACTCCCAGCAATTTTTCTCTTGCCTCTAACACGGATGCGGCGGATGTTTTGCCAAATGGGGAAAGAAATTTTCCGTTGCATTTTTCTCCGGCAAGTACACAGAGGGGCAGCTGGCCCTGCCGCCATTGGACAACAAATAGTATGTTTTATCTCATATTTTTTCGCTTTCATTTTTCTGCTTCATCCAAACAGAAAAATTTTCGATGCCAACATCTATTCCGCCAATAACAATAAATCCTCTGAGAATGGTATAAACGTCCACTTTTTCCCCTGATATCTCAAGCATAAAAAATATAACTGCTGAAGAAAAGAAAATAGCCGCTCTTAGTAAACTCCCCTTTAAAGGTATTTTTCTTGTTTTTTGGAGTATGGGAACCAGCAAAAATTTGAAAATCAGCCAAATATACATTCCATAAAGCATAAATGTCACTCTGTTGCTCCATGGAAATGCTGCTTCGGGATGATTAGCTGCATAGCCGATAAAGCAAATTGCAACGGCCAGTAAAGATACGCCAATAATCAAAGATGTTTTTCTATTCACGGTAGCCCTCCTGTAGATTTGCCAAACCGGCGTCTGCTCGGTGCTGGATATTATACCAATCAAATGGGAAGAAGTCTACTGTCTTTTAAGACGGTTAGTCAAATGATTCTCAGTCCATGAACCGCCGCAAAATGGGTTTGTCCCGTTTTGCGGCGGTCTGTGCGTATGATCCGTATGATCTTATATTCGGATGACAAAAGCGTCTCCCGGTATTCCGTTATTGACCGGAACAGCCGGTTCGATTCTCCATTCCCTGCGCGTCTCCGTGAAAGGCCGCCGCGGCGGTCAGAACTCCGGTTCGATCAGTCCGTACGTATTTCCCTTGCGCTTGTATACCACATTTACCTGGTCGGTCTCGGCGTTCAGGAACATGTAGAAATTATGTCCCAGCAGTTCCATCTCGATGCAGGCGTCCTCCGGGAACATCGGCTTCATCCCGAAGCGTTTCACCTTTACGATGTTGATCTCCTCGTCGGCGGTATCCGCCTCATCCTCCAAAAACAACTGGGAGAATGACTGTGCCGACTGTTTTTTGTCGATGATCTTTTTCTTATATCTGCGTATCTGACGTTCGATCACTTCTTCTACCAGGTCGATGGAAACGTACATATCGCTGCTGGCTTCCTCGGCCCGGATGACGCCGCCTTTGATCGGGATCGTCACCTCGATCTTCTGCGACTCACGCTGGATGCTTAAAGTCACGATGACTTCTGTGGTAGGGGAGAAATAATGCTCCAGCTTGCCGAGCTTTTCCTCAATGGCGCTGCGCAGCCCTGAGGATACTTCCATGTTTCTTCCGGTAATCGTAAAACGCATGCTCATCAGCTCCTTCTTTTGAGATAACCCCATTATAGCATATGTATTCGAAATATTCAACAATAATCTTCAAAATTTTTCGACAATTTTTCAGAATCTTTTCAATATTTTTCACGAAAAAACAATAGTTTGATACAACATGCAAAAATCGAGCGCTTTCCCTCGTGAAAGAGGATTAGAACAGGGAAACCTAAAAATGTCAAGGGGAATTTGTCGAAAACTGTAAGTTTATGACATATGAACAAAAAACAGAGGACTGCGTTTCCCGTCGAAAACGACGGAGAACCGCAGAGAAAAATGGTGGATAATGTGGATAAATCGGTGTATAACTCAGATTTGCCGCAAAATGGACTTTTCCTGTTGTGGAAAACTTTAGCGGGAGACATGTGTAAAACCGGCGCAGTTTGTGGATAACTTTGCGGTCGAACATAGTTTTTGTGCAAATTGCCAAGTTTACCATAATCATGGAAGCGCGCCGCCGCGTTTAAAATGAAGATCTTATATATGTTCCGAGGCGCGCTGCGCCATGGCCGGAGATCTTCCCGACATGTAAATTTTTTGTGAATAAGTTTTTCACCGGTTGAATAAAACCGCGGTTGGTGATACAATAAATAAGATTGTACCAAAAAGCTCATGGCTTATAGGAGAATAGCAGATGAATTTCGTAGAGAAAGTGTTCGGGACCCACAGTGAGCGGGAACTGAAGATCATAAAGCCGATCGTAGATAAAATTGTGGCTATGCGGCCGGAGATGGTAGCTCTCAGCGATGAGGAACTGAGAGGAAAGACGAAGCTTTTTAAGGAGCGGCTGGCGGCGGGGGAGACCCTGGACCAGATTCTGCCGGAGGCGTTTGCCACAGTGAGAGAGGCGGCCAGGAGAACGCTGAATATGGAGCACTTTCCGGTGCAGCTCATCGGCGGCGTGGTCCTGCACCAGGGCCGTATCGCGGAGATGAAGACCGGCGAGGGCAAAACGCTGGTGTCTACCTGCCCGGCTTATCTGAACGCGCTGGCCGGCAAGGGCGTCCATATCGTGACGGTCAACGACTACCTGGCGAAGCGTGACGCCGAGTGGATGGGGCGGATCCATGAGTTTTTGGGACTGACCGTAGGCGTGGTCCTGAATTCCATGACTCCCGAGGAGAGGAAGAAAGCCTACGCCTGCGATATCACCTATGTGACGAACAATGAGCTGGGTTTCGATTACCTGCGCGACAACATGGCGCTCTATAAAGAGCAGATGGTCCTGCGGGAACTGGACTACGCGATCATCGACGAGGTGGACTCGGTGCTGATCGACGAGGCCAGGACGCCGCTGATCATTTCCGGCCAGAGCGGCAAGTCTACGAAGCTCTACGAGGTCTGCGATATCCTGGCCAGGCAGCTGCAGCGCGGCGAAGCGTCGGGCGAATTCACGAAGATGAACGCGATCATGGGCGAAGATATCGAGGAGACCGGCGATTTCGTGGTCAACGAGAAAGACAAGGTCGTGAACCTGACGGAAGAGGGCGTGAAGAAAGTCGAGCAGTTCTTCCATATTGAGAATCTGGCCGACCCGGAGAACCTGGAGATCCAGCATAACATCATCCTGGCTCTGCGTGCCAATAACCTGATGCACCGGGACAAGGACTACGTGGTGAAGGACGACGAGGTTCTGATCGTCGATGAGTTTACGGGCCGTATCATGCCCGGCCGCCGCTATTCTGACGGCCTGCATCAGGCGATCGAGGCGAAAGAGCATGTGAACGTGCGCCGGGAGAGCAAAACGCTGGCGACGATCACGTTCCAGAACTTCTTTAATAAATTCCGCAAAAAGGCCGGTATGACCGGTACGGCGCTGACGGAGGAGAAAGAGTTCCGCAATACCTACGCCATGGACGCCATCGAGATCCCGACCAATAAGCCGGTGATCCGCGTCGACCATAACGACGCGGTCTATAAAACGAAAAAAGAAAAATTCAAGGCCGTGGTGGACGAGGTGGAAGAGGCCCACTCCAAGGGGCAGCCGGTGCTGGTGGGCACCATTACCATCGAGACTTCCGAGATGCTGAGCAAGATGTTGACCCGCCGCGGGATCCCGCATAAGGTTCTGAACGCCAAGTTCCATGAGCTGGAGGCGGAGATCGTGGCCGACGCCGGACTCCATGGGGCGGTTACGATCGCCACCAACATGGCCGGCCGTGGTACGGATATCAAGCTGGACGAGGAAGCCAGGGCGGCGGGCGGCCTGCGCGTCATCGGCACCGAGCGCCATGAGGCACGGCGTATCGACAACCAGCTCCGCGGCCGTTCCGGACGTCAGGGAGATCCCGGCGAGTCCCGGTTCTACATTTCCCTGGAGGACGACCTGATGCGGCTGTTTGGTTCCGAGCGTCTGATGGGGATGTTCAACGCCCTGGGCGTGCCGGAGGGCGAGCAGATCGAACATAAGATGCTTTCCAACGCCATCGAGAAAGCGCAGAAAAAGATCGAGACCAACAACTACGGCATCCGCGAAAACCTGCTGAAATATGATGAGGTCATGAACGAACAGCGCGAGGTCATTTACGCGGAGCGGCGCCGGGTGCTGGACGGCGACAACATGCGGGATGTGATCCTGAAGATGGTCACGGATATCGTCGAGCACGCGGTGGATATGGCGATCGCCGACGACGCCGGCGCGGACGGCTGGGACCTGGCGGAACTGAACTCCCTGCTTCTGCCGATCATTCCGTTCGAGCCGATCGTGCTGGATGAGAACCAGAAACAGCATATGAAGAAGAAAGAATTGTCTCATATGCTGAAAGAGAAAGCGATCAAGCTCTACGAGGCGAAAGAGGCGGAGTTCCCGGAGGCCGAGCAGATCCGTGAGATCGAGCGCGTGATCCTGCTGAAAGTCATCGATAATAAATGGAATTCCCATATCGACGATATGGACCAGCTGCGGCAGGGCATCGGGCTGCAGGCCTATGGGCAGAAAGACCCGCTGGTCGAGTACAAGATGAGCGCTTACGAGATGTTCGACGGCATGACCGCGGCGGTCAAAGAGGACACCGTCCGGATCCTGTTCCGTATCCGCGTCGAGCAGAAAGTAGAGAGGGAGCCGGCGGCGAAAGTGACGGGGACCAACCGCGACGATACGGTGGCGAAAGCGCCGGTCCGCAAGACGGTCAAGAAGATCTATCCCAACGATCCGTGCCCCTGCGGCAGCGGAAAGAAATTCAAGCAGTGCCACGGCCGCAAGCCGGTGTGAGACGGGCTCTGAGGCGGTCGGATCTGTGCGGTATGCTTGTGCGGCGCGGAGTAGCTGGATGGCAGAAAAGCAGCAGAAAACAAGGCTTAGACGATAGAAAGAGGGTGACACAATGGTTGAGCTTGACCAGTTCAAGTATACATTATCGACGTTTCAGAAACCATTAGTGGAAGTGAGGGATTCACTTTGACCTGGACGGCAAAGTGAAGCGGATCGCGGAGCTGGACCGGTCCATGGAGGAGCCGGGGTTCTGGGACGATCCTGACCGTTCGACGAAGCTGATGAAAGAGAATAAAAACCTGAAAGACACCGTCGAAGAGTTCCGAAAGCTGGAAAGTCAGTACGAGGACATCGGCCTGCTGATCGAGATGGGCAATGAGGAGAACGATCCGGATGTGATCCCGGAGGTTGCGCAGATGCTGGACGAGTTTAAGAACGAGCTGGAGGAACTGCGCATCACGACGCTGCTTTCCGGGCAGTATGACCAGTACAACGCGATCCTGCGTCTGAACGCGGGCGCGGGCGGCACGGAGTCCTGCGACTGGTGCAGTATGCTGTACCGGATGTACTGCCGGTGGGCGGATAAAAAGGGCTATTCGGTGGAGGTCCTGGATTATCTGGACGGCGAGGAGGCCGGGATCAAGTCGGTGACGATCCAGATCAACGGTACGAACGCCTACGGATATCTGAAGTCGGAGCACGGCGTCCACAGGCTGGTGCGCATTTCCCCGTTCAATGCGGCGGGCAAGCGGCAGACCTCGTTCGTGTCTTGCGACGTGATGCCGGATATCGAGGAGGATCTGGACGTGGAAATCAATCCGGACGATCTGCGGATCGATACCTACCGTTCCAGCGGCGCCGGCGGCCAGCATATCAATAAGACCTCGTCGGCGGTGCGGATCACCCATATCCCGACGGGCGTGGTGGTCCAGTGCCAGAACGAGCGCTCTCAGTTCCAGAACAAAGATAAGGCCATGCAGATGCTGAAAGCCAAGCTGTTTATCTTAAAGCAGCAGGAGAACGCGGCGAACCTTTCCGACATCCGCGGCGATGTGGCCGATATCGCCTGGGGCAGCCAGATCCGTTCCTATGTGCTCCAGCCGTACACGATGGTCAAGGATCACCGGA
>CANQYH010000171.1 GCA_947628025.1 uncultured Lachnospiraceae bacterium
GGCGTCTATGCGGCGGAGGCCCGGGCAAAGGGCGGGGCCAGGGCGGCGCGGGAGGCCGACGAGCTGGTCGGGGAATTGACCGGCCTGTTCGCCGGGGGAGGGCTCAGCGACGACGATCTCGAAAGAGCGATGAAAGCCCTGTACGACGCCTACTGGATCGCCAAGGAAAAGAATAAAAAATACGCGCCGAAAAAAGCCGGAGAATGAAGCGCGGGGACGCTTCGACAGGATTCGGGAAGCCGGAGACTATTGGGGGAAAGGAGGGAACCGGGACGTGAAAGAACGGACCTATATCGCGATCGACCTGAAATCGTTTTACGCTTCGGTGGAGTGCCGGGAGCGCGGCCTGGACCCGCTGAATACCAATCTTGTGGTCGCCGACGAGAGCCGGACGGACAAGACCATCTGCCTCGCGGTCACGCCGTCCCTCAAAAGCTACGGCATCCCCGGGAGGCCCCGGTTGTTCGAGGTGAAGCAGCGGGTCCGGGAGGCGAACGCCAGGCGAAAGCACGACGCGCCGGGACACAGACTCGCGGGCTCGTCGCATTTTTATTCCGAGCTGGCGGCGAGGCCGGAACTGGCGATCGATTTTATCATCGCGCCGCCGCGCATGGCTTATTACATGGAGTACAGCACCCGGATCTACAACATTTACATGAAATACGTCGCGCCGGAGGACACCATTGTTTACTCCATCGACGAGGTTTTCATGGACGTCACCGATTATCTGGATACCTACCGGCTCGCTCCCCGCGACCTGGCGAAAAAGATCATTCTCGACGTGAAAGACAGCACCGGCATCACCGCGACGGCGGGGATCGGCACGAACCTCTATCTGGCCAAGGTCGCGATGGACATCGTGGCAAAACATGTTCCCGCCGATCAATACGGGGTGCGGATCGCGGAGCTCGACGAGATGAGCTACCGCCGTATCCTGTGGACGCACCGGCCCCTGACCGACTTCTGGAGGCTGGGCCCAGGATATGCCAAAAAGCTGGAAGAACACGGCATGTTCACGATGGGCGACGTGGCGAGATGTTCCGTCACGGACGAGGATCTGCTCTACCGGCTGTTCGGGAAGAACGCGGAGCTGCTGATCGACCACGCGTGGGGATGGGAGCCCTGCACCGTCGAGGCAGTCCGGGCTTTCCGTCCCGCGACGAACAGTCTGGGATCGGGGCAGGTGCTCCATACGCCCTATGAAGCGAAGAGAGCCAAACTCGTCCTCCGCGAAATGGCGGATCTGCTGGCTCTGGACCTGGTCGACAAAGGACTCGTCACCGACCAGATCGTCGTCACGGTCGGATACGACGTGGAAAATCTCACAGACCCTGAGCGGAGCGGAGCCTATCACGGGGAGATCGTCACGGACCGGTACGGGCGCAGGATCCCGAAACACGCCCACGGCACGATCCATCTGGGCAGGCGCACGTCGTCCGCGAAGCAGATCATGGAGGCGGCGTCGGAACTGTTTGACCGCATCGTTGACAAAAATCTCCTGATCCGCAGGCTGAACATTACGGCGGACCATGTGACCGGCGAGACTTCCGCCAAGCAGGAACCGCAGTATGAGCAGCTCGACCTTTTCACCGATTACGCCGCCCTGGAAGCCGAGCGGGAACGGGAACAGGCGGAGCTTGACCGGGAAAAGAAACTGCAGCAGACCATGCTGGCCATCAAGAAAAAATTCGGGAAAAACGCGATCCTCAAAGGGATGAACCTCGAAGAGGGCGCGACGGCGCGCGACCGCAATTCACAGATCGGAGGACACAAAGCATGAAAGGCCCCTATGACGATATCATCCATCTCCCCCATCATGTCTCCGCCAACCGGCCACAGATGTCCATGACGGACCGGGCGGCCCAGTTTTCGCCGTTCGCCGCCCTGACCGGCTACGGCGAAGCGGTAAAAGAGACCGCGCGCCTCACCGGCGAGAAGATCGAGCTTGACGAGACGGAGCAGGCGATCCTTGACAGGAAGCAACGTATTCTCATGGACGCCATCTCGGAGCATCCTGCGATCACGGTGACGTATTTTAAAAAGGACGAGCGGAAAGCCGGCGGCGAATACCGGACCGTCAGCGGAAAACTAAAAAAAATCGACGAATGGGACCGCACGCTCATCCTGGCGGACGGCGAGCAGATCCGATCCGACGATATTTTTAATATTGAAAGCGAATGGTTCCGGGGCCTGGAATGAGGCCGGAGGAACCGTTCTTATCTCAGCTTTTCCAGCAGCGAAGATCCGATGGTCCCCTCCGGCATCCGCACGCCGAAATTGTCCGCGACGGTAGCGCCCACGACCGCGAATGTCTCCGCGTCCGGCAGTTTCCCATACCCCTCCATGGACGGGGAATAGGCCAAAAACGGCACCATCTCTTTCGTGTGGTCGGTCCCCGTATGGGTCGGGTCGTTGCCGTGGTCCGCCGTGATCATCAGCAGATCGTCCGCACGCAGCTTGGGAAGCAGCTCTCCCAGCTTCACGTCGAAGCGCTCCAGCTCCTGTCCGTAACCGATCGGGTCCCGGCGGTGCCCCCAGAGAGCGTCGAAATCCACCAGGTTCACGAAGCAGAGGCCATGGAAATCCTTATCCGCCAGTTCAATGGTCTGCTCCATGCCGTGGACGCTGCTTTGGGATTTGTAAGCCTCCGTGATTCCCTCGCCGTCGAAGATATCCCGGATCTTTCCGACGCTGATCACGTCATAGCCATGTTCCTTTAAGGCATCCAGCGCCGTTTTTCCATAAGGCTTCAGCGCATAATCATGGCGGTTGGCGGTGCGCTTAAACTCGCCCCGTTTCTTTCCCACATAGGGCCTGGCGATCACGCGGCCCACCTTCCACTCGTCCCGCATGGTCAGCTCCCTGGCAATGGCGCAGCAGCGGTACAGTTCCTCCAGCCCGAAAGTTTCCTCGTTGCCGCAGATCTGCAGCACCGAATCCGCCGACGTATAGACGATCATATCGCCGGTAGCGATCTCATGCTCTCCCAGCTCGTCCAGGATCGCGGTCCCGCTGGCCGCCTTATTTCCCACGATCTTATGGCCGGTGCGGCGGCTCAGTTCATCCAGCAGCTCCTGCGGGAACCCGGTGTCCGTAAAAGTCTTAAAGGGCTTCGTGATATGGAGCCCCATCATCTCCCAGTGTCCGGTCATGGTATCCTTGCCCACGCTGGCTTCCAGCAGACGCCCATAATATCCCATGGGCCGGTCCACCGCTTTCACATGCGTCAAAGGGTGGAGATTCGCCATCCCCAGCCGGGCCAGATTCGGGATCACAAAATGTTCCGCCCGCGCGTCGATATGCCCCAGCGTATCCGTGCCGACATCCCCGTATTCGGCGGCATTGGGCATGGCGCCGATCCCCAGAGAATCGATCACGATCACAAAAATGCGTTTATATTTTTCCATCATTCAGCGCTCCTTTCCTATTCCCATCTCAGACCTCCCACAATTCCTCTTTCGTCGTGGACACGGCGTCCGCCCCGGCCTGAAGCGCCGCCATGATGTCCTGCTTATCCGACAAAAGCCCGCCGGCCACCAGAAGCACCGGCGTGTCCGCCCGCACCTGCTTCAGCACCTTGGGTATGACGCCCGGCATGATCTCCATAAAATCCGGCCGGAAGACCGCCAGCTGCCTGCGGGTATTTTCCAGGGCGATGGAATCGATCAGAAACGTCCGCTGCCCGCCGATCAGTCCCAGTTCCATCGCGTACTTCACCAGGGCCGGTTTGGTGCTGATGATGCCGTCCGCGTTCGTATTTTCCTTAATAAAATCCACCGCCACTTCCCGGGAACTGAGTCCCGCGATCAGATCCACATGGACGATCGCCAGTTTCCCCCGCTCCTTGACTCTCTCTACGATCTTCCCTACGTTGCAGACCGTGCCGAAGAGAATGAATACGATGGCGCAGTCCTTTTCCAGGGCGTGCTCCAGCCCCGCCTCATCCTTTACCGCCGTGATCACCGGCGACGCTTCAAATACGTCCTCCAGCTTCAAAACGAATCCCCCCATATTCCACAGATAGTTGTCTGCTTTCCTAATGATTATACTACACAATACCGGGCTCTTCAATCCTTTTTTCCATATCTTTCTTCTTAGAAACAGGCGTCGCTCTGCTGTATGCTTCCCTACAACAAATACCAGCTTACTCTTTGGAATGTGCCGTTGAACCGCTGTATTCTTTCGTACAGCAAATGCCGGCCTGCTCTTTAGAAATAAGCGCCGGTCTGCTGTACGCTTCCCTGCGACAGACAAAGCCTGGAGTAGAATGCCCGGACAAAGTCTGCGAAACTGCGCGGAATGTACCCTGAGATTGTCTTTCCCGCATCCGAACCGGCAGCCGATATCCTACAGGACCACGCGGATCTCGCCACATCAAAAAAGAACGCCCCCCGCCGCTTATTCCAGCAGGGAGCATTCCTAATTATCTTCTATGATCTGCGTCCGGCGAAAAACCTAACCGCCGCTTCCGGATCAGAGCTGGGCGCGTTTTCTAACGCCTACGAAAAATCCGCCGAGAGCCAACAGGAAAGCTCCCGCCAGCCAAAGCGCGCCGCTGTCGCCGGTCTGCGGATTCGAGGGCAGGGCCGCATCCTGAGCCGCCGCCGTGGTCTCCTGCTCCGCAGCTGCCGTCGTTTCCTGAGCTTCCGCCGCCGTGGTCTCCTGCTCCGCGGCCGCCGTCGTTTCCTGGGCTTCCGCCGCAGTGGTCTCCTGCTCCGCAGCCGCTTCCTGCTCTCCGGCCGTCTCCGCGCCCAGAAGATCCCCGAGGGATTCTTTCTGCGCGTCGGTCAGGACGCCGAGCTGGATCCCGTCGGCCGAATAATCGATCTCCGTCATCTGACGGACGCCATCAAAGCCGTAGACCAGGATGCCGTTGTTGATGCAGGGATGCGCCGCGTCGTCAAACACGACCACGCAGTAGGATTCGCCCTGCTCGTACGTCGTCTCCTTGAGCACCATGGGAACGTCGTTCCGGATGATGCCGTAGGTAGCGCTCTTGCTGTTCTTCAGATTGAAGTTCGTCGTGCTCTCGCCCTCGTTGGTCCCGTCAAAGTAGAAGATGCGGACCGATTCCGGGATATTCCAGAAATCGCGCAGGTCCTGATCGGTCAGCGCCGGGGCTTTCTCCACGTTGTCGGCCGTGATGACCCAGACTACGACGACCTCGCCGGGAGCCATGATGAACTCATCGGGGTTGGACGGCATTACGTCCAGCGTATAGTTGGTCTCATCCCGGAAATCTCCCGCCTTGAACGGCGTGTAGCGCGTCACCGTACCGAACGTTTTGTGCGTGTCCGGATTGCCGTTGTAGAACATCGTGTAATCGTACAGGCTCAGCTCCTTGCCGGAGGTATTGACGATCTCAAACGCTTCCACGGGGTCGCCGCCGCCGGGCCAATCCGGGTTCGGAGAGATCTTGGTAATGACGATCTCCGGGCGGAAGCTGTCTTCCTCCGCGGCGTTCGCCGTCATCATAAAAAGAGAAGTAAACATAACAGCCGCTAAAAACACTGAAAAAAATCTACGCATCATCTTCCATTCCTTTCTTTTGTTTTATTTAATTACAGAAGCTCCTTATCGGTCTTCCTAATTACGGCACATTTAGTTCATCCAACTGTCAAACTGGTCGATCACTTCATAATTGCCCTGATCGTCCAGGATCACCTTAATGATCCCGTCCACCAGCGTGAAATGATACTCTCCGCCCTCTTTCAGGTACCGGTTATACGCGTCCATACTGACCATATCGTCTCCCATGGCGGCCACAATGCGCGGATGCACGGTCCGGATCCATTTGTTGCTGTTGGAGGTATCCTTGCCGTGATGATTGGCTTTCGCCAGATCCACGGCCAGCTCCTCTCCGTACAGATCGACATATTCCCTTTCCTGGCTCGTATAGAGATCTCCGCCGAAAAGAGCCGTCGTCTCTCCGAAATGGAACTTCATAAGCACAGAATGATCGTTCAGAAACTGCGTGCTGCTCTGCGGGAATCCCTCCGGATATTCGATCTCCTCATCCGGTCCCAGGATCTCGATCTGCATCTGCTCGCCGAAATCGATCACGTCTCCCGTCTTTACCTGCGTAACCGGGATCTCTGCTTTCTCCAGCGCATTGATATAGTTATAAAATGTCTGCGTCGTATAATCCACATACGAGCGGTAAGCCATCCCTACCGGGAACTTCTCCACGACGGCCGGGATCCCGCCGATATGATCGATATGCGGATGGGACGTCACCAGATAATCGATGGTTTCGATCCCCAGATCCTCCAGCACCTGGATCACCATATCCGCGGCGTCCGGGTGGCCTGCGTCCAGAAGCATCACCTTGCCGTCCGGGGAGATCAGGATCGTGGAGTCGCCGGATTTGTCCGTTGCGTCCGGTCCCACCTCCAGATCCAGAAAATACACGACGAACTTTCCGTCGTCCCCGCTGCGGTCGATGATCTCCTCATAGCGGTCGACCGCGGCTTCCGCCTCCGTCTCTGCGGCCGTCGTCTCCGCGGCTTCGGTCTGCGCGGCTGTCGTCGCCTCCTGGGTCGTCTCAGCCGGAACCGTCTCCGAAGCCGCGGCCGTCTCTGTCTGAGCCGCGGTGGTCTGCGCAGCCGTCGCAGCCTCCGTAGCCGGGGTCTGCCCGCCCTTACCGGCGCAGGCCGTCAGGATCGCCGCCAACAGAAGCCA
>CANQYH010000172.1 GCA_947628025.1 uncultured Lachnospiraceae bacterium
GCGTAGCTGACGGACGGGAAGCCCACCAGGTCGATGGACAGCTGGGACACGGACAGGGAGCTGGTGATCTGCATCACCGCGCCGAACATCAGCTGAGGCTTCATGGACGGCAGGATGATGTACCACAGCTCCTGCCAGCGGTTTTTGACGCCCTCCACGCTGCCCGCCTCCAGAAGGGACTTATCCAGGCTCTGGAAACCGGCGATGAACGTCAGGAAGCTGACGCCCAAGCTCAGCCACAACTGCACGATGATCAGGATCGGCATGATGTATTCCTTCGTCACCAGCCAGGTAACGGCCTCCCGGATCACGCCCAGCTTCAGCAGCCAGGCGTTGACCCAGCCGTAGGAGTCGGAGGAAAGCAGAAGCTTCCACACCAGATAGGCGTTGCCGGAAATGGACGGCGCGTAAAACACCAGGGTCATGACGGCTCTCGGGATCCTAGGCAGGTCGTTGACCATCCAGGCGAACAGAAAGCACATCAGATAACTCAGGGGGCCAGTGACGATCGCGAAGAACAGGGTGTTCTTGATCGCCGTCAGGAAGATCGGATCGTACACGATCAGCTTGACATAGTTTTCCAGGCCGACGAACTCCGGCTTTTCCACCATGTTAAAGCTGGTGAAGCTCAAATAAATGGCCACCAGTACCGGCAGGAGCGTAAACACGATGAAGATGGCGCCGAAAGGCGCGATCATCAGATATTTGTACTTGTGTTTTCTCCAGACCGTCGCAAAAGATTCTTTTTTGCCCGCCATCTTAGTCCTCCTTTCCATCCAGCCTGGACAGATGCAGCTCTTCCCGCTTCCTGTCCAGCTCTTCATTGATATCCTTGATGTTCAGATACAGCGTTTCTCTGGGGTTCGCGTGCTCCGATACCACGTCGTTGAATGCGTACTGCACCATACGGGTGGTCATGTAGCTGCCGGGAACCGCCGGCAGCCCGACGGTATGCTCGAACTGTCCCAGCAGGCTCTTAAGCTCCGTATTGCTCCAGGGGAGCTGCCTGAGCACATCGGGATCCGCCGCGGAATACCGGGCGCTGGTGCCCATCAGGGCTTCCAGAGCGTTGGCGAAATCCAGCTGGGTGTCCGTGCCGGTCCACCATTTCACAAATTCCCAGGACGCGTCCGGATCGTCCGTCGCGGCCATGATCACGGACTGCACCGTATCCACCACGAAGCTGTTGTCGATCGTGCCGTCCTCCTGCTCCACGCCGGGCAGCGGATGGAAGCTCCACAGGCCCTTGATCTCCGGCGCGAAGATCTCCAGCGCGTTGAACATCGTATAGTTGATGATGCCCACCGGCACCTCGCCGGTGCGGAAGCGGTTGGCGAAATCCAGCTGCACGTCCAGGCCGTAGCTGGTGAAGAAGTCCGTGTAATCCTTGAACGCCTCCATCGCCTCGTCCGACGCCAGGCCGCTCTCGATGCCGTAATCGTTGCCCTCGCCCAGATACACGTCCCCGCCGTTCTGCAGCACCAGGGACTGGTACAGGTGCATGTTATAGTCGATGGAGGTCCCGATCAGGGAGTTCTCCGTCTGCTGCACGTTGGGGATATAGGCGTTGTAATTGTTTTTCTGCAGCTCCGGGATCATCTCCAGAAATTCCGTCCAGGTCTTGGGGGCCTCCAGCCCCAGCTCCGACAGGATATCGTCCCGGGTGAACATCATCATAAAGGAGGTCTGCTCCGGGATGCCGTAAACGCCGCCCTGGAAGCTGGCGGAGGTGATGGTGCTGTCATAGAAGCGCTCCGTCGCCTCGTCAAAGCCCTCCATGCCGGAGAGATCGAGGATGGCGTGGCGCATGGCGAAATCCTGCATCGTGCCCTGCCAGAGGCCAATGACCACGTCGGGTCCGTTGCCCGCCAGGGCCGCCCGCAGCACCACGTCCACGGGGATCAGCTGCAGGTTCACGGAAATATCGGTCCTGGGCGCGAAATCCTCGTCGATCATGTTCTGGATCATCTGGGCCTGCTCTCTGCCGTAGGAAGCCAGCCACACTTTGATCGAATGGTCCCCGCCCGTCACGTTCTCGGAGATCTGGCTGTCTTTCACAAAGAATGTGGAGAAGAAGCGGACGGTCCCGTACCACAGGCCGGAAAGGAAGCTCTGCTTCACTCTCGGGAGTTCGGCGTCTTCTCCGGAAAGCACCAGGTAATCCACCTCCAGCGGCATATCCGCCACGTTCACCAGCCAGGTGCCAAGGGCGGAAATATTGCCTTTCAGCTGGTTCAGCTCCTGCACGACGCCCTCCGGGTCCTCGGCGAGACGCGCGGCCTGCACCGCCATCTTTTCCAGCAGGGTGGTGTTCTCGCCTTTCTCACCGGTGATGGAGACGATCTCGTCCACCAGTTCGGTCAGGTTCGCCGCCTGCTCTGCCATCTGGTCCGCGAACTCCGGCAGGTTTTTCATGATCTCATAGTCGATGAATTTGCTGGGCGCCTGACCGGTCAGCTGCACCACGTTCAGGTAAATGCTGTTGAGCACGCCCAGGCTTTCCTCCACCCGAGTGATGATGCTGCCCATCGGGCCCATGACGTTCTCCAGGGTGACGGTGTTCTGGCCGGCCTGCAGATGGAACAGATAGGGGTTCCCCTCCGCGTCCGACACGGTATAATGGTTCATCTTCGTCTGATAGCCGAAGCCCACCGCCATCATCTCCGCGTAGGGCACTTCGCCGTTGACGTAGATGCGCCGGTAGCTGGTGACGCCGCGGTTGGTATTCTGGCGGCCCTTGAACGTCAGCTCATACAGGCCCTCCTCCGGGACCTCCACGGTCCAGGTCACGGAATCTCCCGGCAGGGACCAGTTCTCCGCGCCGATGGTATTATACATGATGTGGTAGGGATGGTAAGGCTCCATCAGGCTGTCGGAATAATTTTTCTGAATGTTGATAGAAGAAGCGCTCTTGATGATGTCTTTCGTAACGCCTTCCCGGCGCTCTGCCTGTCCGATCAGATTGGCTCCGCCGTAGATCTCATACTGGCTGCGGAGCTTCGCGATCGCTTCGCTGTAGGAGGGAGCCGCGGCGTTGGCCTTAAACGCCAGAGAGGTATACTCCATGGGCTCCTTGATGGCCTCAAAGCCGATCGTGTGCTGCCCTTTCTCCAGATAGAACATCAGCGGCTCGTTGTTCCTGCGCTGGTAATCCTCCACGAACCACTTGACTTCCGTATAGATCTCATAGCTCTCCGGGCGGATCTCATTGTCGTTCTTGACCTTGATCTCCTCGTCCGACCAGTAGCGGCTGATCGTCACCTGGGAAAGCGCCTCGTAGGGGATCTCCCCGTCGATATACACCTTTCTCTGGATGTCGGAGGTGGTTCCGGGCAGCGTGATATAACCCAGCTCCAGATTATAGAACCCGCTCTCCTCCACCTGGAAGCTCCAGCTGATGGTCCCCGCGTCCTCGGTCAGGATCCCCAGCTCTCCGACGCTGGCCGTAAGATCCTCCGAAGCCTGGTAGGAACCCAGATCCACGTTCACGGTCCTGGCGGAGAGGGTCCCCTCATAGCCGTGCTCCGTCAGGTAGCGCTGGTAGCTTTCCTCATAGCCGTGCTCCGCCAGGTACTGCTGGTAGTTCTCCTCATAGGCCAGACTGCCGTTTGTGGGAACCGCGCCGCCCGGCTGGGCGGAATCTTTCCCCATAACCACAGCCAGCAGGATGACAACGACCACTACCGCGGCGGCGCAGGCGGATATTTTAAGAATTTTGCCAGATTTCATAAGCTTCCCTTTCTTATGCTCCCGCGCAGGGAGCCTGGATGTCCCGACCGGAAGCGCCTGCGCGCCCCGTCAGGAAAAGAAAAGAGGCAGGAGGCTGTTACGCCGCCTGCCCCAATCTGCGCGAGTGACAAGCCGGGCGGATACGCCTGCGCGTATCCATCCGTTTATTCAGAAACGACCGTCACGTCAACCGTGATCTCAGCCGTATTGCCGGCATAGTCCGTCACCGTAAGGGTCACGCTGTAAGTGCCGGGAGTCGTCGTGTCCAGCGTGGACAGATCCGCCGTCACCTTGCTCTTCACATCCAGTCCGTCCGCGTCGGTCGCGGAAGCCAGGAAGCTGCTCCAGTCGATGCCGGAGGTCTCGGTATTGAGCGCCACAGTCGGAAGCTCTGCCGCTGCTTCCACCGTCGGAGCCGCGGTATTGTCCGCGTTGTAGACGATGACCTTGACGGAGGACTCTCTCTCGTTGCCGGAGGTATCCGCCACTTTCACGGTCACAGCCTTGTCATAAGCGCCGGGAACGCTCAGATCCAGTTCCTCGCTGACCGTAATCGCGTCGGCCGTAATGGCGATCGCTCCGTCCACGGAGTCTTCCGCGGTGAAATACTGAGTCCAGTCGACGCTCGCCGCATCCGTGCCGGCCGCCAGGATCGGATCCTCAGTCGTGACGTTGGGCGCCTGGTTGTCATGGATCTCGTCGGTCTTTAAGATCGCGGCGATGTTCTCGGTCACGTTGGTCAGATCCGTCAGATGCTGCTTGATGGAAACGTCATAGGAGGCGTAGCCTTCCAGTCCGTAGTAGGACTTGCCGAGAATGGCCTCCCAGTTGCCGTCCCACAGGCTCATCAGGTTCGCATAGTTCATGTTCATATGTCCCAGGATGTAAGTAAAGCACTCCATCAGGGAATCGCCGTAATTCTCATTGAAGAAATCGATGCCGTAGTCTCTCAGCAGCTTCTGCGCGGAGGCCTCGCGGTACTCGTCGATCGTGTTCACACCGCCAAGGGTGTAATAATAGGTCTGCCAGTACAGGATATAGGACTTCAGAGCCAGCTCGGTCTTCTCCGGGCTCACGCCTTTCAGGACCGCAACGCTGTTGCCGCCGTTGGTGCTCTGCATATAGTCCTCGCTGTCAAACGGCATATCGTCGGGCCTCGGCCACGGGATGATACCAATGCTCTGTCCCTGGTCGGCTCTCTGAGAAGACTCCCAGCCGATCAGCCAGTTGGCGCAGTCCGTAAACACCGTGCATCCCAGGCCGAAGTCGCCGCTGCCGCGGGTCCACTCGGGCGTGAAGCCGTCGTCATACAGTCCGCAGTCCGTCAGGATACCGTCGTCCATCAGTTCTTTTACATACTGCACCGCCTCGATGCACTCGTCGGAATCCGCCGTCACGCCACCGTCGAAGATGCCGCCACCGTTGGCATGGATCGCCGCCAGGGCCGCGTAGCGGTGGTCGGTCTCGTAAGCCTGCACAAACTCATACACGCCGCCGTCGGGAGCCGTCACATTCGCGTAATACGCCTGAACGGTCGTCAGGTACTCTTTGAATTTGCTCCAGGTCCACTCGCCGTTTAAGAACAGGTCCATCGGATAAATGGTCTTGCCGCTCTCGTCCTTCAGTCCGGGGATCTCCTCCAGCATGGTCAGGTTCACTACCAGCGGGAAGTTCGTCACCAGCGGGACTTCGTTGTTCAACAGGTAGTAGCCGCCGAACAGGGAATCTTTGAGCATCCAGGAGCTCTCCGGATCCTCAAACAGATATGTATAATCGCTCAGGTCCTGCAGCACGTTCTGGGACAGGATCGTGGGCTCCACGCCCCCCCAGAGAAGCGCCAGATCGACGATGGGATCGCCGGCCAGCACGCTGGTCATCAGATCGGTGGATACGTCGTTCGGATACTGCAAAAACTCAATGTCTACGTTGTAGGTCTCTTTTACCGCCGCCAGGGCCGCCAGAGCCGCCTGCCGGTTCTCCTCCTGCATCGTGTACTCGCCGGTCACATCGTCCGTGTGGCTGGGATCCAGCTCGTTGATCCAGTGGGTGCCGTAACGGATCACCACCGGCTCCGCCGGTACCTCCGGGGCCGCCGTGGTCTCGGCCGCTGCCGCTGTGGTGGTCTCGGCCGCAGCCGCCGTCGTCTCCGATGCAGCCGCCGTCGTAGCCGCTGCCGTCGTAGCCGCTGCCGTCGTGGCCGCAGCCGTCGTAGCCGCGCTGGTGGTCTGCTGCGTCCCGCCGCCTCCGCCGCAGGCTGCCAGAGAAAGGACCATCGCCGAGCTTAAAACGAGTGCCAATGTTCTCTTTTTCATGTTTTTCCTCCTTTTATGATAGCCAATATGCACAGGCTGCCCCGCGCATTTGGGGGTTTCATCCAGTGAAACCCGTTTCATATACTTTATCATAGTTATATTTTGGTAATTTGTCAATATGAAATTAACAAAATACCCAAAATCTTTCTTTTTTTGAAACTCCGTTTTATGGGTTTTGCCCGTATACCCGTCTCTTCTTTTGCATTTTTTTGCGCGGATTTTGCGCTATTCTGATTATTTGTGAAGATTTAAGAATAGTTTCGGAAATCGGTTTCATGTGCGGCCGGAAAAATGCCAAAAAAACGGTGCAAACGCAGAAACGGCACAGCCCGCAGGCCATGCCGTTTCCCGAAAACGTTTGAATGTGAACATAGTTGTGATCTTACCCTGGTAGCTGCCGGTACTTTCCCGCTTCTTCCTATGTGTTTGATGAATACAGGCAGGACGCGTCTCAGTACCGCTCCACGCCCTCCGCCGTGACCCTGGCGTAGATGTGCCGCTTCTCCTCCGCGGGTGCCTCTCCGATCACGTAGGAATCCAAAAACCGCCGCTCCGCTCCGCCGAAAAGCGCCTCGTCCGACGTATAAAGCGTCGCCAGCACGTCGCCCTTTTTCACGAGATCGCCGTACTTCTTGTG
>CANQYH010000173.1 GCA_947628025.1 uncultured Lachnospiraceae bacterium
GGCCAGTGTCACTAACGTAGGCACTGACGAGAATGTGGTTCTGAATTTCACGATCCCGCAGGGGGCTGTTGGGCCTGCTGGCGCGACTGGACCACAGGGGCCAGCTGGGCCTGTCGGAGCGACTGGGCCGCAAGGTCCCGCTGGTCCGCAGGGACCTCAGGGTGCAACCGGTCCCGCCGGGGCCGCCGCTACCATCTCTATCGGCTCCGTCACGACCGGCGATGCGGGCACAGAGGCCAGCGTCACTAACGTAGGCACTGACGAGAATGTGGTTCTGAATTTCACGATCCCGCAGGGGGTTGTTGGGCCTGCTGGCGCGACTGGACCACAGGGTCCAGCTGGGCCTGTCGGAGCGACTGGGCCGCAAGGTCCTACTGGTGCAACCGGCCCCGCTGGTCCGCAAGGCCCCCAGGGTGCATCTGGGCCCGCCGGAATCTCCGCTACCATCTCCATCGGTTCCGTCACGACCGGCGATGCGGGCACAGAGGCCAGCGTCACCAACGCAGGTACCGACCAGAACGCGATCCTGAACTTCACGATCCCCCAGGGCCCTGTTGGTCCCACTGGCGCGGCTGGTCCTGCCGGCGCAACCGGCCCTGCTGGTCCGCAAGGTCCGGCCGGTCCTATCGGCCCGCAGGGTCCCGCTGGACCCACCGGCCCACAGGGACCTCAGGGAGAACCCGGCACGATCCCGACACTCAGCGCGCTGAACGCAGTCAACGCTGCGGCCCAGACTCCGGCCACCGCGGGCGCGCCGCTGACATTTGCGGCTACGCCGTTTGAAACCGGCACAGGCATCACCAACGCCGGTTCCACCGCGGGTACGTTCACACTGACAGAACCGGGAATTTACGAGATCTCTTACAATACGACCGTATCCCACCCCCGCAGCAGCAGACCCGTGCCCATCACGACCGGCGTATCCCTGACCAGCAACTCTGCGCCGATCCCCGGAACTGCATCTTCGGCCACGATCGCAGCCACGGGCGATACTGCCGCGCTGGCCGCGACCACGATCCTCAGCGTACAGGCCGGGACACCCATAACGATCTCGCTGGTCCCTAACGGCACAAACGGCACCTACACCAATACCTCCATCACGATCCGCAGACTGATCTGACCTCTAACCCAGCGGGGCGAAACGCCGGAAACGGCATCCGCGCCCCGCGCATAAGAACCAGGGGTGCAGCTCCCGGCAGCACCGCGGCGGCACCGACAAAAACCAAACCATTTTCACAAACTTTTATACTGTCCGCAAAATAAATTCCACAGCGAAAATATTTCGCCCGGCAGCGCGCTTTCCAATGCGTTCTGCCGGGCGTTCCAATACGATCTCTTCCTTTATAAATATATTTCTCATATCCCGCCGGTACCGGCGAATCCCCGTCCGATTCCACGTCCAATAACTTCCGCCTTATTCCAACCGGCGGCCGGTTTCATCCGCGACCCGGCCTTTTCCGTCAGGCGAGTTCCATTTTCTCCGTTCCTTTTACAGATCGTCCTCCAGCGCGCTGCTCTTGGCGTACGCCGTACTCCGCGCCTCAAAGAAATCCGTCTTGATCATATTCGCGTTGGAATACTGGGATACCCAGCGCATAGTGTCCGGTTCCTGCTCGTGACCCTCGTAGATCGGGTCCAGGCCGATGCCCGTGCAGCGCAGATTGCCCAAATACTGGATGTAATCTGTGACCATTTCTTTATTCAGACCCTGTACATCGTCGCCGATCACATAATGGCCCCAGCGGATCTCCTGCTCGCAGCCCTCTTTGATCATGCCGCGGTACACATTCTTTTTCTCCTCCGTGAAAAGCTGCGGCTCCTCTTTCTGCAGCTCCAGCAGAATGTTGCGGAACAGCCACAGATGGGTGTTCTCGTCCCGGTTGATATAGCGGATCTCCTGCACCGAACCCGGCATCCGGTTGTTCCGCCCTAAATTGTAGAAGAACATGAATCCGCTGTAAAAATACACGCCCTCCAGGATGTAGTTCGCCACCAGGGTCTTCGCAAACACGTCCAGTTCCTTATCTTTCTGGAAATCATTATACAGATCCCCGATGAACCGGTTCCTGGCCAGCAGATGCTCGTCGTCTTTCCACTGGTACAGCACGTCGTTGCGCTCCTGCGGCTCACAGATCGTGTCCAGCATATAGCTGTAACTCTGGCTGTGGATCGCCTCCTGGAACGTCTGGATCGCCAGACACAGATTCACTTCGTTGGCCGTCACATACTCGCCGATGTTCGGCAAGTTCGCCGTCTGGATGCTGTCCAAAAAGATCAGGAATGAAAGCACCTTGTCATAGGCGCGCCGCTCCGGCTTCGGCAGCTTTCGGTAATCCTTTACGTCCACGCTCATATTGATCTCTTCCGGGATCCAGAAATTGTTCATTGCCTGGCGGTACCAGTCGCTGACCCACGCATACTTCATATTGTTAAAGTCGTTCAGGTTCGTCGTGTTGCCCCCGACCATCCGCCGCATCCGCACATCCGTATCTCCGTCCGGATTAAATAATGGTTTTTTCAGCATTTCTTCCATTTTCTTCCGCTCTCCTTTGTCATTATATTAAATCATCCCGCAAAAACTGCCGGAAACAATGTCCCGTCCGCGCCGTTTCCCACACAGCGAGGACAGCGCTCCCGCGGCACACCGTCCACATTCAGCCTTGCCGCAAAATCCTTTGTCAAAATCATTTTCAACTAGCTTTTCAGCCTGCACAAGTTTTAAGGCTGAATCTTTTACCGCGCTAATGCTTTTATAAAAATCATCTCCAGAGGCTCCCCGGGCAGCACCAGCGCGCCGCACTCCCGGTAGCCGGTTTTCCGGTAGAAAAACTGGGCCTGTTCGTCGGACTGCGTGGAGGTCAGCACATACGGATATCCTCTCGCCGCCATTTCCTGCTCCCAGAAGTCCGTCAGCCGTTTCCCATTGCCTCTGCCCCGGTAAGGTTCCAGGATATACAACAGGTTCATAAACGGCAGATTATCCCAAAACAGTCCGAATCTCAGCCACCCAACGAATATCTCGTCCTGATATATAACCAAAATCCGCCGGTCCCGGATACTATTTCTCAGCTCCCGCCCGGAAATATGCCTGTCATATTCCAGAAGCGCCGCATAATCGCTTTCCTCCGCATACCGAATCATACTTTCACCTCATCCAACCGCCCGCGCCCGCCTTACGACGCGCAGGCCTCACATTCCTCCACTTCCAGGCTCTTCGACCGGATATAGTAGATCGTCTTCACGCCCTCTTCCCAGGCCAGGATATACAGCCGCAGCACCTGGCTCAGCGTGTACTCGTTCGTGATGTAAAGGTTCATGCTTTGGGCCTGGTCCACATGCCGCTGCCGCACGCCGCACGCCCGCACCGACCAGGTCTGGTCGATCAAATGCGCATTTTTATAATACCAGAATGTGTCCACGGACAGCTCCGGCGCCACCCGCGGCATCAGCCCATTCTTCTTTTCCTCCAGAAAATACCGGTTCATGATCGGGTCCAGTCCGGCCGAAGTTCCCGCGATGATGCTGGTGCTGCTGGTCGGGGCGATCGCCAGCAGGTAACCGTTGCGCAGACCGTTCGCCGCCACTTTCGCCGCCAGCGCGCTCCAGCGCTCGTCCGTCAGGCGCCGCTTCGTGAAATAAGCCCCGGTCTGCCAGTCGCTGCCCTCAAAATAGAGATACCTCCCTTTCTCGATGGCGTAATCGCAGCTGGCCTCCACCGCCGCGTAATGGATATCCGCAAATACCCGGTCCGCGAACCGCAGATGTTCCTCGCTCTCCCATTTGATATGGTGCTTCGCCAGCATATGGTGGTATCCGCTGACGCCCAGGCCGATGGGACGGTATTTCTCGTTGTTGATCTTCGCGTAGGGCACCGGGAAAAAGTTCAGGTCGATCACATTGTCGAGAGCGCGGACCACGCTGCGGGTCACGGCCGTGATCTCCTCCCGGCTGTCCACATTGATATTCCCCAGAGAGAGGCTGGCCAGATTGCAGACCACGAACTCGCCGGGCTTCGTCACGGTCACGACCACCGTTTCCCCGTCCACCGTCTCGATACGCTGTTCTACCGATTCGATGGCACTCATGTTCTGGGCGATCTCCGTACACAAATTGCTACAGTAGATCACGCCCTTATGGCCGTTGGGATTCATCCGGTTCACATGGTCGCGGTTAAATGTAAACGGCGTGCCGGTCTCCACCGCGCTCTTCAGGATCAGGCGGATGATCTCTTTGATCGGGATTACGCGCTTGGTGATGCGCATATCGTTGACGCAGTCCAGATAGCGGGCCGTCCATTCGTCCCCGAAATAATCCTCCAGCGCGTAGCCTTTGACGGTCAGGATCTCGTGGGGGCACATCAGGTACCAGTCGCCGCCGCGGTTATCCCTGGCCTGCTGCCAGAAATAATCCGGGTAGCAGACCGCCGGAAACACGTCGTGGGCTTTCATGCGGTCGTCGCCGTTGTTGGTGCGCAGGTTCAGAAATTCCGGCAGGTCCCGGTGCCATACGTCCAGATACACCGCCACCGCGCCCTGGCGCATCCCCAGCTGATCCACCGCCACCGCCGTATCGTTGGCCAGACGGATCCAGCGGATAACGCCGCCCGCCGCACCCTCAAAGCCGCGGATCGTGCTGCCGTTTGCGCGGACCTTGCCGAAATACAGGCCCATGCCGCCGCCGAACTTGCTGACCATGGCGAAATTATCGATGCTGCGGTAGATTCCGTCCAGACTGTCCGGCACCGTGTCGATAAAGCAGGAAGAAAGCTGATGGTATGGCTTGCGGGCGTTAGACAGCGTCGGCGTCGCCATCGTGACCTGCAGCTTGCTCAGCATATCATAGAACCGCCTCACCCACTGAGAACGGTCCTGTTTTTCTTTCATCGCCAGGTGCATGGCGATCCCCATAAACATTTCCTGGGGCGTTTCCAGCGGCACTCCCTTGCGGGTGCGGATCACGTAGCGGTTCAGCAGCAGCTCCAGCCCGGAATAATTCATACGGTAGTTCCGCTCCCGGTCCAGCCAGCTCTCAAACAGGCCGATCTCTTCTTTCGTATAATTCTGCAAAATGTATGCGCCGTACAGCTCCTGTTCCGTCAGATACGCGATCTTTTCATAGAAGCTGTTGATATGGAGCATGTCCATCGTATCTTTCAGCCTGGCCTCAAATCCCAGCAGCAAAAGCCGCGCCGCGATCATCTCCCAGCGAGGCGCTTCCTGCGTGGTCAGTTCCACCGCCGCTTTGGTCAGCAGCGACAATTTTTCCCGCTCCGACATATCCGGCTTGGAAAACGCCTGAAATTTGGACGCCAGATATTCCAGGTTATATTCTTCCTCGCTAAACTCGGTCTGGATCCGCCGCAGGACCTCCGCCAGTTCTTCCGATTTCTCCGATCTCTGAAAATAATGAAGGATCTCCCCGCGGTTGCGGCGCATTTTCGCGCGCTCTTCCCGGTAGAGAATGTAGCTGCGCATGACCCGGTAATAATTTTCCTCCATCAGGGTCTGTTCCACCAGGTCCTGGATCTCCTCCACCGACAGCTTCCGTTCCCCCTGCCGGTCCTCCGGAAATTTGCTCTCCACTTTCGCCAGGATCCGGTTCAATTCTTCCTCCCCCGCCTCGGTCCCGACGCTGGCAAATGCTTTCGCGATCGCGTTCTTTATCTTATCCGGGCGGTATTCCTGCTCCGTCCGGTCGCGTTTCATGATGTTCATGCGCTTGTTCTCCCTTGCTTTTTCCTGTATTTTGTCTTTTTTGCTTTTTGCTCTTTTTGTATTTTGCCTCTTTGTGTTTTATCTTTTTCTGTGTTTTGGTGTTTTGCCCTTTTGTGTTTTGTCCTTTTCTATGTTTTACCCTTTTCCTGTGTTTTGCCTTTTTCGACGTTTATTTTTCCGCTTTTCCGATCTTCCTGACTATTTCTCCCGGAACTTCCCGAAATAAGTCTGCAGTATTCTCCAGAAATTTCCTTAATTAATGGTAATGAAATCTTATTTCCCGCGCTGCAGGATTGCTCCCGCCCCCGCCCGCGCCGCCTCCCGCCGTGCGATCTCTGCCGCCTGCCGCGCGATCTCCAATTCCTCGTTGGTGCGGATCACCAGCACATTGACCTTCGACGCGCCGTCGGAGATCTTTACCGCCTCGGCCTGCTCCCGGTTCTTCACTTCGTCGATATGGATGCCCAGAAACTCCAGGTAACTGCAGATCTCCTCGCGGATATCGGAATCGTTCTCCCCCACGCCCGCGGTAAACACGATATTGTCCACACCGTTCATGGCCGCCGCATAACTGCCTACGTATTTCGCCACCTTATACGCGAAGATCTCCCGGGCCAGCGACGCTTTTTCATTATATTTGATCTCCGCGTCTTTCAGCTCCCGGAAATCGCTGGACAAATTTTTTGAGATCCCCAGCACGCCCGACTCCTGGTTCAGGATCTTCATGACCTGCCCAAAATCCAGGTTCTCTTTCTTGGCCAGATACTCCAGCGCGCCGGGATCCACATCGCCGGAGCGGGTGCCCATGACCAGCCCCTCTAACGGCGTGAAACCCATGGAATTATCCACTACCTTGCCGTATTTGACCGCGCAGATGCTGGCGCCGTTGCCCAGATGGCAGACGATGGTCTTCA
>CANQYH010000174.1 GCA_947628025.1 uncultured Lachnospiraceae bacterium
TCTGCGCGATCAGGAGACAGAGCTTGCGGAAGCCCGCCTTCGGGTAGAACGGGGATTGGTGGATCCGGACAATGTGGCCCCCACCACTTTTGGCCCCGGCGGTTTTAAAGACCCGGAGGCGCTGCTTTACTGGCTGGAGTGCAACCGGCCGCCTTATGACCCTGTATTGTCCCACGGCGATTTCTGCCTGCCGAATATATTTCTGACCGAAACAGGAATCGGCGGCTTTATCGACCTGGGCGATGCGGGAGCCGGCGACCGGTGGCGGGATATCGCGCTCTGCCATCGGAGCCTGCGGAATAATATGAATGGAAAGTATGCGTCAAAGAAACGGGCAGAAAACGCGGACCGACTGTTTGACGCACTGGACATTAAGCCGGATGCGGAAAAACTGAGGTGGTATCTGCTGTTGGACGAACTATTCTGATACCGGGAAAAGGCATCCGCTGCTGTAAAGAAACCAAAGAAAAGGGTGCGGATATCGCCTTGTTTCCGGAAATACGGGGCAGCGGCTATACCATCCCCCGTGCCGGAAATAAACGGACTTTCGGCGGCAAAACCCCAAAAACGGGTCTTCTCAAAATCGGTCAACGGCCTTATGATAAAAGCAGACAAATACCGAAACCGGACAACATTTACGGAGGCAACGGCCATGAACGATAAATTTTTCGCGCTTCCCCAGGAAAAACAGCAGGCCATCTTAAACGCCGGCTACCGGGTATTCTCGCAGAATACTTACAAAAACAGTCCCATGAGCCAGATCGCCGGCGCAGCTGGGATCAGTAAATCCCTGCTGTTCCACTACTTCCGCAATAAAAAAGAGCTGTACCTGTTCCTGTGGGACAACTGCGCCCGTTTCACACTCGATTACCTGAACCGCTATCAATGCTACGAACAGAGAGACCTGTTCGAAAGTATGTACCGCGGCATGCAGGCGAAGATGGCGATCCTCAGACAGTACCCGGACATGGGGCGCTTTACCATCCGGGCCTTTTATGAGACCGACCCGGAAATCAGCGCCGCCATCCAGGAGATCTCCAGCCGTTATTTTGATTTCACGGCCGTCCATACCCTTTTAAACCTGGAGCCGCAGCAGTTTCGCCCCGGTCTGGATATCCCGATGATGTACCGGGACATGTATTTAGCGTCAGAGGGGTATCTCTGGGAAATGACCCAGCGCGGGGACGTGGATTTCGAACAGATGGAAACGGATTTTTCCAGGCTCATGGACTTCTGGAAAAGCATCTACCTGCGCACTCCGGAAAATGCAGAAGAACCTGCGCACAGCGGCCCTGATACGGACGCAGTGCAGGACGGGCCAACATAGACTGAACCAACGCAGACCAGTCCAGACCGTAACTAAAATGACCGTACTTTTGCACGGCCATACGACATTTCACAGGCAGACGGCCTGCCGTTTCAAAAAGGAGAAACGATCCATGGAAGCGATCCGTACAGACGCCCTCACCAAAACTTACGGAAAAGCCAGAGGCATCCTCGACCTGAACCTTTCGGTCCGCGAGGAAGAATTTTTCGGCTTCATCGGTCCCAACGGCGCGGGGAAAAGCACGACCATCCGCACGCTTTTGGGATTTCTGCGCCCCACTTCCGGCAGCGCCTCCCTTTTGGGAATGGATCTCCGAACCGGCCGGGAAGAGATCCTAGCCCTGACCGGCTATCTGCCCTCGGAGGTCGCTTTCTACCCCGGTATGCGGGTCGGAGAACTCCTGGAACTATCCGCCCGCCTGCGCCGGGAAGCCCGCCGTCCTGCTTCTCTTCTCCCCCACCGCCGCGAAAAAACATCCGGCCGCCGCAATACGTCCCGCTCCGATCCATTGCGGACCGACGAAACCGCGCGGCGTCTGGAACAGCTCTGCAGCGCCGGCGCTCTCTGCGAGCGCTTGCGCCTGGATCCCGGACGCAGGATCGACGAACTGTCTTTCGGGAACCGCAAAAAGGCCGGCATCGTCTGCGCGCTCCAGCACCATCCCCGACTCCTGATCCTGGACGAACCCACCAGCGGCCTGGATCCCCTGATGCAGCGGGAATTTTTCGATATCCTGGACGAATTCCACCAGGCCGGAGCGACCATTTTCCTGTCCAGCCACATTCTCTCCGAGATCCAGCGCCACTGCACCCGCGCCGCGATCCTGCGGGAGGGCCGTGTCATCGCATGCGGGGAAGTCGGCAGCCTGATGAAGACCGGCGCCAGACGCGTTACATTCCGCGGCCAGGCGCCCATATCCGCTCTCTCCGGCCTTAAAGACCTGCACCGGCACGACGGCGCCGCCAGCTTTTTATACGACGGCGAACTGAACCGCCTCCTGTCTGTGCTGGCGGCCGGGGACATCCGGGACCTGTCCATCACGGAGCCGGACCTCGAAGAAGTTTTTCTGCATTATTACACGGACGGCGGCGAAGATCCGGCGGAGTCCGGCAAGGACGCGCCGTTACAAACGATCTCCGGGAGGAACGAGCCATGACGCTGATCAAACATGAATGGAAACAGGGACGCGCCGCTTTTTTGATCTGGACCGGCTCGATCGGACTGCTTTTAGGGTTCTGCATCTTTCTGTTTCCGGAAATGAAAGGACAAATGGAGGATGTCAGCGCACTTTTCGCTTCCATGGGCAGCTTCACGGCGGCGTTCGGCATGGACCGGCTGAACATCAGCTCCCTGACCGGCTTTTACGCCGTCGAATGCGGCAGCGTGTTGGGGCTGGGCGGCGCTTTTTTCGCCTCTCTGACCGCCGCCGGTCTGCTCTCCAAAGAAGAGCGCGGCAAGACCGCGGAATTTCTTCTGGCCCATCCCCTGTCCCGGACGAAGATCGTCACGGCGAAGTTCCTGTCCCTGCTGTCGCAGATCGCCGCCATGAACCTGGCGCTGCTGGGTCTGGCCGCCGCATCCATGCTCCTGATCGGCGAAGAGATCCCCGTAAAGGAACTGCTTTTGCTGCATCTGGCCTACTTTCTGATGCAGCTGGAGCTGGCCGGGATCTGCTTCGGCCTCTCCGCGTTCCTGCAAAGAAGCGGCGCGGGCATCGCGCTGGGGCTGGCCGCCATGACATACTTCCTGAACCTCATCTCCAATATCACGGAAAGCGCCCATTTTCTCCGGCCGTTTACGCCGTTCGCCTACTGCGAGGGTGCCGATATCGTAGAAAAGGGCGGCCTGAATCTCCCTCTGGTCTTCTGGGGCCTGCTCTGGGGCGCGGTTGGGATCGCGGCCGCCTACGCGCATTACTGCCGAAAGGACATTGCGGTCTGAGGGCAAGTTCATTGCCGCCGCACTGCTGGGCCTAAATTTTGCGGCGCGTACCCCAGCGGTTTCATTTTCGCCCAAGATTAGAAACAAACAGTAGCGCTAATAATATAACTTCTGTGTAAGAAAGTCCGAAATACTCCACCATTTAAAACTCCTTTATAAAATATCGGACTTTTTCCTCCTCGGTTTTTGTAATCTTATAGTTCAAAATAAATCGAAACTTTTGAAGCACTTGGACGATACAGGTATGTAAAATCTACGTCGATATATAGCAGAGAGGCGGTGTGCAATACTGGTCTAAATGTTACGCGTTTTTAGCTTGCAGTTCTTCAATTATACTGCATCTTAAAACCGAAATATCTTCGTATGATTGTATATCATCCAGATCATAAATTTTTTTCAACGATTTATCATGATTACTGTATATATAGACGTTTTCTGTGTCTATAACCAAAACATTGTTACTGCAAACATTGTCATGCACATCACGCTTACCGTCCAATATTAGCGTATCCAATTCGCAATAAGACTCTAATTGAGCAAATATATCCCGCTCCGCAAAAACAGACAGCTTGATCTCGACAGGCAAATATTTATCATTCAGCTTGATGACATTGTCGACGAATGTTGTCTTTGACCGTCTCTTTTTGCACGGACATTCTTTGTAAATGGTCTTTAAATCGCCGAGATATTTCAAAAGTCTGTTCACATAGAATGTTCGAAATTGTGTCTCAAGGAAAAAACTTCGTCTGTACCTGTTCACGATTTCTATCCAGTTATCATCGCTGATTTTTGACAGCGGCATAGGTTCCGCGACTGAATTGAGAAAATAATCCTCGACAACAGCATTTTTTGAAAGTATCAATTTCTTCATAAATTCAAAATCCTCGCCAAACAAAGGCGTGATACTGCTCTGCCGCGATATAACTATTTTTTGATTAAATTCAGATATATCGATTGGGGTTTCCAAAAGGAAAATCGAATCGATGGGCGCGTAAATATTGCTTTTCCAGTGATATTCAACATCACTTGGATCATATTCTACCTCACCCGATATCCTGCCGATTGCGAATATCTTACCTCCGTATATATTGTATAACTTTTTCGCGCGAATCAGCGCGTTCATCATAAGCCAGAATTCATCGTTTGTATAATTTGAACGTTCAGATAAAAGCTGTTTTCTTAAACGAGATATTTTTTGAAAAGCTGTCTTTGCGTGCATGAAAAACACAATGTCGCTCTTCTTGCACCATTTGGGCGCAGTCCATGAGTTTATTCTTTTTTCATAATCAAATTCCATTCTATCAAAATCGCATCCGAGAAGCATTTCAAGATTGAACGATCTTGCAAAATCATATACTTCAGCGAGCGTTGTTGGAAACGAAACATTCGAAATATAGGACTGTACGTAAAACATATACTTAATTCCCCAATTCTTCCTTTTTATAACTCCAGATGCATGCAAGTGATAACGATCCGTTTATAACTTTTTTACAATGTTTAGCATTTCATTCTTCTTGTGCATTGCATCTGCAACTTTGCTGAGCGTGACGAATCAGCGTCGAGAAAAAGAAATACTCAATTCTTTTTTTAGAAAATAATTCATGCTTACAATATGAATTAATTATACCACATCATCTAACTTTTGGAAGAAAATTCTAAAGATTCTGCTCCATTATTTTTTGTAAGCGCAGATTGTCGGTGTGGTATCCTTAACTATACGAAACTCCCCCGTCATAACTGTACAAAACAGAAAGCCTGCCCGGCAAGATGCGGTTCACCTTGCCAGGCAGGCTTTCTGTTGACAATTATAAAAATTTCCGAACGCTTATTATTTCTTATACATCGGTCCGTAGGCCGCGCACGCCCTGTAATCCGCGCCCTCTTTGTCCATGCCGAACGCGTTCCAGGCCGCCGGACGGAAGATCTTCTCCGCCGGTACGTTGTGCATGCTGACCGGGATCCGCAGCATGGAGCACAGGGTGATCAGGTCCGCGCCGATATGGCCGTAGCTGATGGCTCCGTGGTTGGCGCCCCAGTTATTCATCACATCGTACGCCGTAGCGAACGGGGATCCGGTCTTCCCGTCGCATCTCGGCGTGAACCAGGTGCAGGGCCAGGTGTAATCGGTTCTCTTCCAGAGCACATCCGACACCTCGTCCGGCAGCCCGACGGTCCAGCCCTCGGCCAGCTGAAGCACCGGCCCCAGGCCTTTCACCAGATTCAGACGGATCATCGTGACCGGCATCGTCGCCCGGGTCAGGAAACGGGAGGAATATCCGCCGCCGCGGAAATAACCGTTGTCCGCCGCGTTCCAGGTGGTCGCAGCCAGAATCGCTTTCTGGTCCTCCTCCGTCACGTCCCACCACTGTTTCATCACGCCGTTGCCCTCCGCGTCCTTCGCCTCGCCGCAGGCGTCCAGGCAGGCCGCGCCGGAGTTGATCAGATGGATCAGGCCGCCGTTCGCTTTCGCGACGCCCTCCAGATCATAGCCGGTCGCTTTCTTGACTGCCTCCGGGCTCCAGTAGGTACGGACATCCGCGAAGATCTGCGCCCGGTTGGTCAAAAGCTTCATGAACAGCATGCCCAGGCCGTTCAGCACGTCGTTCTCCGTCGCCAGGATATAGGGCTCCCTGGCTCCGTCCCAGTCAAAGGAGGTATTCAAAAGCGCCTCGGAGAAATCGCCGTTGGGATAGAAGTCGGTCCACTGTCTCTGGCCCTGGAAACCGGCGGCGATCGCGTTATGCCCGATGGCTTCCTCAGAGAACCTGGCGTCCAGCTTGTCGCAGCCGCACATCAGCTCTTTGATGATGACCATCATCTTGACCACGAACTCCCAGTCCGCCTCTTTCTGCTCCGGGGACTTGCGGATAAACTCCGGATTCTTATCAAAGCCCTCCTTGCAGTACTCTTTCGTCCAGGCCAGGGCTCTCTCGTACTCATCGTGATCGTAAATGCCCTCCGTCATTCGGCGGATGATCTCCACCTCGTCCACGGACTCCACACGCATCCCCAGATACGACTCGATGAAATCCGTATCAATGATCGAACCGCCGATGCCCATGCAGGCGGAACCGATCTGCAGGTAGGATTTACCTCTCATGGAAGCTACCGCCACCGCGGCGCGTCCGAAGCGCAGGAGTTTTTCCTGTACGTCCTCCGGGATCGAACGGTCGTCCGCCTCGCAGACCTCATGTCCGTAGATCCCGAACGCCGGCAGACCTTTTTGTGCGTGGGTCGCCAACACGGACGCCAGATAAACGGCTCCCGGACGCTCGGTCCCATTGAAGCCCCAGACCGCCTTGATCGTATTGCGGTCCATATCCATGGTCTCCGCGCCGTAGCACCAGCAGGG
>CANQYH010000175.1 GCA_947628025.1 uncultured Lachnospiraceae bacterium
TAGGTGATTTCTTCTCCCAGCGCTGCTCCGGAAGTCTTATTTGCGGTCTTCACTACCGCCAAAGCCGGGGCCTGCGCCACCGTCGTGACTGTCTCATCATCGCTTCCTGTCACTTCGTCGCCTTTTGGATCTGTACCTTTCGCTGTCGCCGTGTTTACAAAACTTCCCGCAAGTATATCCGCTTCCGTAATCGTATATGTCGTGGTTATAGATGCAGCTTCTCCGGGGGCAAGCGATTGGTCAAGCGATTTTGCATTCTCCGAGGTCAGTCCGGTTAGTGGGTCGATTACAGTGATATTATCTACCGTCACATTGCCGCTGTTGGTCACTGTGATCGTGTAGGTAATCTCTTCTCCCAGCGCTGCTTCAGAAGTCTTATTCGCTTTCTTCTCTACCGCCAGAGCTAAATTCTTCTTTTCTATCGGAATCTGTACAGAATTCGACTCCTTATCCTCTACCGTTGCGATATTTTTAAGTTCAGTTTGCTTGTCAATATCTTCCTGCGTGATATTGTACTCCGCTTTCACCGTCACGCTCCCGCCTACCGGGATCTCTCCGATCGTTGCCGTGCCGTCCGCGTTTACCGTGTAACCACTGCCCGCTACGATCTTCGCTCCAGCCATTTTATCTGCCACTTTTATATTTTCCTGCTTTGTGTTTCCAGTATTACTGACCGTAATATCAAATTTTACCGTCTCACCCGCCGTATAAGCAGTTCCATTCTTTGGAGTACTCACAATAACTTTGGAAAACATCATACTAAGCAAAATGGTAGGAACCGTGCAACTAGCGCTTCTCATTTCATCGCCGTAACTTACTGTAGCAGTATTTTTAACTTCGCCAGCTGCAGCATCCGCTTGCGTTACCTGATATTTATATGTTATCTCTTTTTTCTCATGTTTCTCAAGTTGCGTTATTGTCCATGTGCTGTTGCCATTATACTCTATACCGTATTCCATCGGTGTTGTATTAATTACGTCCGGCAATTTATCATTTATTTTAACATCATTAACCGGTATATCACTTCTATTTTCAACAGTCAGCTTATATATTATATCTTCCCCCAACTCATATCCCGCTGAATTTTTAGGGGTACTTGTAACACTTTTCGTAATAGTAATTACTTTTGCATTATTTAGAACTCCGTCCAAATGCCAACAGCTACCATTACTCAAAAAATCTGCGGCACCAGTAGTTACTTTATGTAGGCCTTTAGTCCTCCAATCAATGGAATATTTATAATTATTCCAAAAATCTGATAAAAGTGTTTTTTGAACCGATGTTAGATCGTTACCAATTTTACTATTTCCATCATATAACGTCATATGTTCAATAATATAATCTATATCAATGGAATTTATATAATTTGCGCTCGTAGAAGCACTCCGAAGATCGGGAAGCCTACTTGATTCTATGGTTATTGAACCAAGGGTTACCCAACCATCTTTATTAGCAATACTATTATACACCGTTTCATCATATACATTTCCGTATAATTGCTTATATAGCTCCGTGACTTCCGTTGACTGAACATATATGTATATTGTATGTCTATTAGAAGCCGTGACGCCTATCGTATATGTTTCTCTATGCCAGTCCCAGCCAGAATAGCTCCACGTATGATAAATAGTCACTTCCCCTTGAGATATTCCTTTAACTACCGCTGTCTTTCCACTACCGCTTACTGTTGCCACCTGGTTATTACTTGAAGACCAATAATGATATAACGCCGTCTGATCGCTCTCTAGGGTTATAGAATCTCCTGCTTGTACAGTACGATTTCCCCCAATCGCCACCGTCACCACCCCACCAGTAGTCACCACCGCATAGATACTAAAGTGGTCAGTTATAAAGCTGGCATCCCCCACTGCCAACTCATCTACGATCTCAACGCTGTCATCTGTGATATGAAGAACCGCTGCATCGGTCGCGCCTGTCCAGTCGATGCCGTCAAACGTCACGGTCACATCGCCATTCGGCTGCACAGGCTCCCCCTCCGCGTTCTGCAGAGAGATGTCCGCCGCATAGATATTAAGAATATTGTCCCAGCCCAACTGATGGAGCACATCAGACATTGCATCAGATATGGCATCATTATCAAATATATCATCGGCTTCTTCCACCGTCATGGTCGTCCCAGCCGGCAGTACGCCCGCCTCCGCTTCCACACGCACGGTCACGCCGCTGACAGCCGCTTCCAGTTCAACCGGCACGATCTCCTCGATCGAGGGTCCTGCCGGTGCGCCCGGAGCTGCTTCCGTTTCGCTTCCCGCACTGGGAGCTGTCTCCGTACCAGGTTCCACGCCAGGGGCCGACTCCGTCTCATTTCCCGCACTGGGAGCTGTCTCCGTACCAGGTTCCACGCCAGAGGCCGCCGTCTCGCTTCCCGCGCCAGGCGTTGTCTCCGCTCCGGGTTCTACACCGGGAGCTGCTTCCGTCTCGCTTCCCACGCCCGGCATTGTCTCCGTTTCCGCTCCCACGCCAGGGGCCGACTCCGTCTCGGGTTCCGCGCCGGGGGCCGATTCCGTCTCGCTTCCTGCGCCCGGCGTTGTTTCGGTCTCGGGTTCCTCGCCTGGGGATGCGGTCGTTACATCATCGGCATCATCCGCCAGAGTACCCCCCCGTGATTCCGTATCCGAATCCGCGTCCGTACCTGGATTCGACTCGGTACTGGGCACGCTAATTACCGGTCCCAATGTCTCCGGGGCCACGCTCTCTTCCGCACTCTCCTCTGTGCTTTCTTCGGAACTTTCTTCCGTACTTTCCTCCGGTTTTGCGTTCGACGGCGTAACCACGTCGTCCTTGCCGGGCCGTTTTTCCGGTCCGGAGGGCGTCGCTACGGGAATCGTAGTCATATCCGCCGCCCACGTCGTCGTCACTCCAGTAAGTACATTCAACATGACCATGACCGTCGCCATGAAGCCCGCTGCCCATCTCTTCATTTTCTTCATATTATATCCCCTTTCCGATAATAGGGCTATTCCTAAGCCCTGTAACCACCCATCTCCCTCAAACGAACCGTTTAGTGCCATTTCCTGATTCTAAAACCATTCTATCATGACGAATATCACCAAACGTATCACATTTCCGACTTTTTTTCCCTTTTCTAAGCGGTCCCAGGCGATCTATAGGGAATGCTGCGTTTTGAGACGGACGTTCGCATACAAAAACCGCATCCGGCTGGGGATGCGGTCTGTCATTCATGTTCTGTTTTGATCTTTCTGGCGAATACCATCAGGCGTCCGTTTTGCTGAGAATATTCGCAGGTGGCCAGGGTCAGGAGCTGCTGGGGCCAGACGGGGGTGATGCCGGTGTCGTAGTAGCTCTCCGCTTTCACCGTGTCCACCAGGCGCTGGTAGCTCTCCTCGTCCTGCGCCAGCAGATCACGGAGAAATTCGTCGCTCACATCGTCGGCAGACAGGGAGATCGCCCCGAATACCTCGTACTCGGCGTATTCCGTGAGCGTATCGAATACGACGACCGGATGTTCCTCAAAATACGACTGGTATTTGTAATTCTCCAGCTTCGCAAACATGGAGCCGTTTTTCATGTGGTGGCCGTAGAGCAGGTAATTCAGGCCGCCCGTCTCCAGGTTGCACGCCCCGTCCATGTAGATCATGCCGTAGGCGGAGGATTCTTTGTCAAACCCGCGGTGAAGATAAAAATCCCGGTCCTCCGGCGTATACATAACGGGATAATCGATGACCGTGCCCTCGATGCGGATCCAGCCTATGACGTCGCTGTTCTGCTCTTTCAAAGCGGCGTACTGCTCCAGGCTGCGGCCCTCCATGCTGATGGAATACTCGGCGGCAGGCTCGGCGGCGGCCCGCACGATGGCGGCGGGTTCCGGTTCTGTCTCCGGGGCGCTGCTCTCCGTTTCTTTCGGCTCTGTCCCGGCGGCGCTTTCCGTCGTCTCCGGCTCCGTTTCCGCCTGCGCGGCGGCAGCGGCGGCCGTCGTTTCGGCGGCGCTCGACGGGGGCGGCATAGTCTCCGCCTCGGCGCTCTCCATGATCTGGTAGACCCGTTCCAGATCCTCTTCACCCTGCCGGTATCCCCACAGGGTATGGAAAAAAGAATATCCGAACCACAGCGCCGCGATCCCGCTGATCACCATACAGGCGGTCCACACGCGCTTTTTGCTTCGTCGATCCATCTGCCGCTCTCCTTTAATCTCACGCCGGCCCCGGTTCACCGGTCCCTCGATATGGCTTTCACCTGGTACACGATATCCGCCTGATTCGACGTCATGATGCGCAGCTTGAGGCTGATCCTGCGGAAGATCGCGGCGCAGTCCTCGTCGCGGACGTTCGTGACTAGGATCAGATATTGGGAGGCGCTGTACCTGGCAAACACGTCCCCCTGGCGCAGGCTGGCTCGGATCGCCGTGCACAGGGCCTCCGACCGTTCTTTCTGCTTCTCCTCGTTATATATCTCTTTACCCTCATAATCTACCAGTGTACACAGCATCAGATACATGGAAATGCCGGACCGGTCCATGTTGCGGCTGAGCAGCCGGTATATATCCGTAAAGCCGGAAAAGGAACAATAATATGCGCCGAAGCCGGCGGGATCGTCCGACGGCTCTTTCAGCAGCTCCTGCACCGCTTCCAGCGTACTGGAATGATGGCGCTTTTTCCCATTCATGCGCTTGTAGATCTCTACCATCCGCTCCGGCGGCGAAAAATTCAGCTTCTCGGCATAGAGGCGCACCGTCTTGTTGTAAAACTGCTGGGCCTGCCGGAATTTGCCGTTGGCCAGCATCGCATCCAGCAGGTCGCTCTCCCAGTCTTCCAGAGGATACAACTGGACGGCTTTATTGTAAACAGCCTCCATGGCAGCAAAATCCCGGTTCTCTCTGGCGTATTCGCCCAGAGCGCTTACGCATTTCTCAAACAGCCGTTTATATTTGACGACTTTCTCATAGATCCAAAATTGATTCGCTCCGCCCGGCAGCAGATCGCCCTGATACAGGTCGAAAGCGGCCCGGTAACACGCAGCCCTTTCCGTCTGGCTGCCGGTACTGTCCGCCCTCGTCATCTGCTCCTCAAACTCCAGGGCGTCCACCCACACGGGCACGCTCTCGTCAGCGACATACACGCCGTTTTTCCGGACGATATAATCTCCCTCCGGCAGACCGGCGCTCTGCATCTGCCGCCGCAGCCGATAGACCAGCGTATTGAAGCTACTGTTCATATTGCTGATCTCGTCTCTGTCGTAAAGATTTTCCACCAGCTTCTCTTTCGTGATCCCCCGGCGGCCCTGCAGCCACACCATCTGCAGCAGCTGGACAAATCTCGCAGAAGAATTCCTGCCAAGAGCGACCTCCCGCCCATCGTACGTCACCGTAAAGCCGCCCAGCATTCTCACCATGATCCCATGTTCGACGTTTTTCTGCGAATACAATCTTTTTTCCCTCCAGGCGGTGTTTCCCCGCTGCCGCCTCGTAAAACATCACCAAACATTCCCTGATGACATTATTGTAAACACAACTCGAAAGTCCGTCAATAGTTTAAATACAAAATGGATCAAAAACCGCGTTTTACGGCGTCTCTTTCTTCCGCCCCCAGCCGGTCAGCACCGCAAAAATGAACACAGCGAACAGCGCGAACCCGTAAATGGTTCCGCAGGCGACCGTCAGCGGGGACAGGCCGGTCAGCGCCGCGCCGATGAAGACGAAGACGCTCATGAACGGCACGATGGCCGGCAGGCTGTTGGCGGTTCCGTCCAGCAGATTGGCGCGGCGGTACGGATGGATGTTTTTCGCCGAACCGATCTTATTTAAAATGGGGCCGAATGTCAGGATGGACGCGCTGGTCACGCCGCCCAGCAGCACCGTCGTCAGGGAAATGCCGATCATGCAGATCAGTTCCGCGCCGGAATCCGTCTGGGCCATGGGGCTGTTTAAGATCTTGTCGGCGATCAGGTTCAGCATACCGGCGTCATTGAGAACGCCCATGATACCGAATACGGAGATCACCAGCGCGCAGGTGGGCAGGATCCCGTTAACTCCGTCGATCAGGAAGCCAATCGCCGCGTTGTTAGCCGCGTCATTGGCAAACACCGCGCTGAACGGGAAGAGTCCCGACACCAAACCAACGGCGATGCCCAGACCCAGGCCTACCAGGATCCCCTCGTAAATATTCCGGGTCTTCGTCGATACTGCCAGCATGACCACGACCGGGATCAGCATGATCAGGGACATGGGATTGGACGCCGCGTCGATCGCGCCGCCCTGGTACGTCCCGCCGATGCCGCCTGCTGCCGCGAAGATCACAATGGCGATCAGGCCGGCAACCGCGGAATAGCGGAGGCGGCTGGACACCACGCCGCCGATGTCCGCGGGGCGTCCGTCACGGAACTGCTGGGTGGAGGCGGAAGCGATCGTCGTGTCGGAGATCGGGGCCAGATTGTCGCCGAAGATCGCGCCGGACACGATACTCCCGGCCATGAACATTTCATTGGCGCCCAGGATCATGCCCGCCGGGTAGAAGATCGGGAACGCGATGAACATGGTGCCGATGGAGGAACCGGTGGCCGTGGAGACGATGCAGGTGGCGATGAATGTGAACGCCACGAAGAGGCCGCCGCG
>CANQYH010000176.1 GCA_947628025.1 uncultured Lachnospiraceae bacterium
CCTCCGCGACTGCCGTCTCCGATCGCATTTTCCGGAACCGGTCACTCGTTTCCGGCCGCCTCCGCGACTGCCGCCTTCGACCGCATTTTCCGGAACCGGTCACTCGTCTCCGATCGCACTTCCGGAACCGGTCACTCGTCTCCGGCCGCCTCCGCGGATTCCGCCGCTGCCGCCTCCCGGTCCAGCTCCCTCTGTCTGGCGATCCGCTCCGCCTCTGATTCCGCTTCCGCAGGCGTGCGCATGGCGTCCCAGTGGTAGCGGCAGGATGCGTTCCAAAGCAGCCACTCGTCGTATCCGGCGTCGTAGACCGCCTGGATCTCGGCCCGAACCTGTTCGGGACCGTACTGGATATAATGGCGCAGATAGGAGGCCGTAAAGTCCTGCAGCCAGGGCCGCACGATGGCCTGCCGCTCCGTCTCCTGCACATACGAACGCAGATCGGCCGCCGAACCCTTTAACGCTGCCAGGATCGTGTCGTAAGGCTGCGTATCCGGGTGCTCGATGCCGAAATTGCCGTCGCCGTAATGGGACGGGTAGATCATCGGGCAGATATAATCCAGAATATTCGCCATATTCCCGTAGGACTGCCCGACCGCGTCGGAATCGATGCCTCCGCCGATGATCGCGCCAAACACGTCCGCGGCCACATAGATGCCCTCGGAATGGAGCCGCTCGTACACATGCTGCACAAACTCCGTAATGACCTCTTTCTTGCCGCGGCCCTTGGTGTCCGCCTCGTCGTAGACCACGTCTTTAATGTTTTTCTCCGTGGAGAAACGCAGATAGTCAAACTGCACCTCGTCGAACCCGGCCTTGTGCGCCTCCACGCAGATCTCGATCAGATAGTCCCAGACCTCTTCCTTGTAAGGATTCAGCCAGGTCTGGCCGCTGTTGTCCTTATACAGCTCCCCGTTTGCCAGATGAAGCCCCCATTCCGGATGGGTCTTCGTCACATAGGGATCCTTGAACGCCACGATCCTGGCGATCGTGTAGATGCCGTGTTCTTTCAGTTTCTTCATCAGCGGCCCGACGTCCATCACATCCAGCGCCGATCCCGCCTCGCTGACCATGGGGGAATCCATCGGAAAGGTCACTCTCCCCGAATCGTCCTTGACATCGATGACCACGGTATTTATTTCCGTTTCATCGATATGGGCGATGACTTCATCCATCCGGTCCTTGTTCGCAGCGGCATAAGCGGTCAGATAAATGCCTTTCACCCGCACGGCCGGCGCCAGTTCCTCCGGCTTCGTCGTCAGCTCCACGATCGCAGGCAGCGTCTCCGTCTCCTGCACAGCCGTTTCCTCCTGCCCTGCCGCCGCTTCCGTAGTAGGCGGATGGGTCACCACCACCGGCGCCGGTGTCTCTCCCAGGCGGTCATACCGCTTACAGCCAAAGAGCAGAAACAGGCACAGGCAGCACAGCAGGCATATTTCCAGCTTCTTCATAATGCGTACATTCCTCTCGTCATTCCTGTCGGATCCAAGTCTTTCTTTAGTCCGTATATTGTAACACATTATTCACAATTTGGAAATATCTTTTCGCAGTTTTCACCCACAAAATGGTAAAAAAACACGTTATTTTGCCCGATTCAGCCCACCAACCGCAAATTTCGACCTTATTTTTCCAAAATCGGCATCACATCCCTGGGATCTTCGGCCATATACATGGGATGAAACGCCTCCAGCTCATCGCGGCCGCGGAAGCCCCAGAGCACGGCGACCGTATCCATGCCCGCGGCAATGCCTGTCCGCATATCGGTGTTCGTGTCTCCCAGGTAAAGACATTCCTGGGGCGGCACGCCCAAAGCGCGGGCCGTATAAAGGGCTGGGGCCGGATCCGGCTTGCGGGGCATCCCCTCCCGTTCTCCGGTGATCCGGTCGAAATACCCCTTGCCGAATACAGCCTCGATGTTCTCGACGGCCTGCTCCTGTCCCTTATTGGTCACAACGGCGATCTTGATCCCGCGATTCTTTAAAAATGCCAGAAGCTCCGGCATCCCGTCATAAGCTTTGATCCCGTAAAGGCAGTTTTCTTTAAAATAGCGCCGGTACGCGGCGAACGCCTGCTCCAGCGTCCCCTCCTCCTCCACGCCGCGGAACGCAAAGGCCCTTTTCACAAAATTCTTATACCCGTCGCCGACGAAGATCTTCGTGTGTTCTTCCTCCACCGGCTCCAGCCCAAACTGGGCCAGGGTCAGATTGATCGTCCGCGTCAGGGCCGCCAGCGTGTTGATCAGCGTCCCGTCCAGATCAAACAGACAGCATTTATACATGATCTTCTCATCCTCCCATTTCCCGATCCGCCGCGCTCGGAGTTCCGTCTTTCGCTCCGTCCCGCGTCAGGACCGCGTCGTCCCGCGCGGATCCGCGTTCTCATGCGGGCGCGCGGATCCCTCTACCTGCGCAATGCGCTCATGTCGCCTGTAAGAGGGCCGCGTCCTTATGCGGGCGCGCAGATCCTTCTACCTACTATAATGCGGATCTCTCCCGCTTGCAAGGGAAAAATTTTCATGTTATACTTCGGATAAATACGCGGAAGAATCTTTTACCGCACAAAGGAGAATCTGCCATGCTTACGATCGGCTGCCATCTGTCTTCTTCCAAAGGGTACCTGGCCATGGGCCGGACCGCCGTTTCCATCGACGCCAATACGTTCCAGTTCTTTACGCGCAATCCCCGCGGCGGCAACGCCAAGGCCATCGACGAGGCCGACGTGACCGCTTTCCTGGCATACGCCGAAGAACACGGGATCCGAAAGATCCTGGCCCACGCTCCCTATACGTTAAACGGCTGCTCCGCCGATGAAAAAGTGCGGGACTTCGCCCGGCGCACCATGGCGGACGATCTGCGCCGGATGGAATATACCCCGGGCCATTGCTACAATTTCCATCCCGGGAGCCATGGCGGCCAGGGGACGGAAGCCGGCGTCGCCTATATCAGCGATATGCTGAATTCTATCCTGACGCCCCAGCACCATACGACGGTCCTTTTGGAGACCATGGCCGGCAAGGGCAGCGAGGTCGGAGGACGCTTCGAGGAGCTGAGGGAGATCCTGGACCGGGTGCGTCTCACGGACAAAATGGGCATCTGCCTGGATACCTGCCATGTCTGGGACGGCGGATATGACATCGCCGGACACCTGGACGAGGTTCTGGATGAATTTGACCGCGTGATCGGGCTGCGCCGCCTGAAAGCCGTCCATTTAAACGACAGTCTCAATCCCTTATGCGCGCACAAGGACCGCCACGCCCGGATCGGCGAGGGGCAGATCGGCCTGGACGCCCTGGTCCGCGTGATCAATCACCCGGCTCTTAAAGGGCTTCCGTTCTACCTGGAGACCCCCAACGAACTGGACGGGTACGCGCGGGAGATCCGGCTTTTGCGGGAGAACTACCGGGAATGACCGCACGGACCTGTTTTAGGGCGGGCAGAATGCCGGGCGCTTTTTCGCTTTATCGGCGCTGGTTTTCTTCGCCGGGCCGCTGAGCCTCTTTTCCTCCTGCAAGCGCCTACCTCTGCAGCTCCAGGCCGTCCTCCCGGGTCGGGTCATTCGCTGATCCTCTTTCACGCCCACAAACGCTTACCTCCGCGCCAAAAACAGCCCCAGCACCCTATCCAGGCACCATTTCCATGTGACCCGGTCCACGCTGCCGGCGGTATAGACCGGGTAGCTCTTGATCTCCATATCCCCCAGCCGGTACACGATCCGGCCCACTTCCGCGCTTTCGGATACCGGCGCGTCCAGGCACTGCGGCAGCTCCAGTTCCGCCGTCACTTCTTCTCCCTCCCGCATCAGCACCTGCAGGCTCTTCTCCTCCTCATTCAGGTACAGAGACAGCCCGACTCCGGCGGGAGACGCCAGATCGCCGTCTTCGGGGATCCCGTCCCGCACCGGGAGACGCGGCAGCCGGAGCTCCCGGAAAACTTCTTTCTTTTCATACTGCGACAGCCCGTAATCAAAAAGCGTCCGGGCATCGCTCCATTTATAGGTCTTATGCGGAGGCCAGCCGCAGCCCAAAAGGGCCAGGCTGTAGCGCCGCCCGTCTCTTTCCAGCGCGCCTACATAGCAGTAACCGGCCTCGCCGGTAAACCCCGTCTTTCCGGAAATCACGCCGCTTAACATGGTCAGAAGCGCGTTATGGTTGACGCAGGAATAGCTTCCTTTTCCCTCCAGATCCGTGAAAAAATAATTCTGCGTCTGGGTGATCTTTAAAAACGCCTCCCGTTCCGGCGATTCCCAGACACAGTAATTCATGATCCGCGCCAGATCCCTGGCCGTAATGCTGTGGGCGCGCTCTTCTCCGTCCGGAGCCTGCGAGGAGGCGTCGAGACCGTTGGGCGTCACGAACCAGGCGGCCGCGCAGCCGAGCTCCGCCGCTTTTTCGTTCATCATCTCCGCAAAGCCGCCGACGCTCCCGCCCAGATGCTCCGCGATCATCACCGCCGTATCGTTATGAGATTCCAGCATCAGAGAATACAGCAGATCCTCCAGCCGGAACGTCCGCCCGGCCGGCGCGCCCAGATGCACCTTTGGCTGGCTGGCGGCATAGGAGGAAACCGTGACCGCATCGTCCAAATTCCCGTATTCCAGGGCCAGGATGCAGGTCATGATCTTCGTCGTGCTGGCCATGGGCCTGGCCGTATCCGCGTCCTTGGCGTAAAGCACGCGGCCGGTGTCCCCATCCATCAGGACGGCCGACTGGGCGTACAGCGTCAGCTGCGGCTCCCGGTTCGGCTCTTTCTCCCCGCCGTTTTCCGCCGCTGCCGCCGGTATCCCCGCATGCAGACATAAAAAAAGCAAAAATGCCGCCCACAATGCCCGGCGGATCATTCTCCGGATCTTCACTGTTCTCTTTCCTCTCGCGGACGCTTTTCCTTATTTTATTCCGGCAAGCCGGGAGATAGACGTTTTTTCCGGTTTCTGTGGGGAGGAAAGGCGGCTGCTCCCGTACGGCTGCGAGTGTTACGGCGGGTACAGAAGAGAAACCCATACGGCCACTCAGAATACGGCGCGTACAGAGAAGAAAGCCGTACAGCCGCGCGGGTTACGGCATGTGCAGAGGAGAAAACTGTACGGCCGCGCGGGTTACGGCATGTGCAAAGAAGAAAACCCGTACGGCCGCACGGGTTCCCCATGGAAAAAAGCGTATGCCCGCGGCTCAGGGATCCCTATCGAGGAAGCACATTCCGCTTCAGGCTGGTATAGGCCAGCAGGATATAGACCGCATAGATCAAAAAGAACGCGCCCAACGAGATCATTACAATAACAGCGGGGCGGTTCCAGCCCACCATGACGCCCGGTTCCGGTACCAGGGCCAGATGCACGATAAAGGAACCGGCGATCAACACCGCCGGAACGGCAGGCATGGTATAAAACAGGGCAAACTGCCTGCCCAGCGTCCGGGCCATCTCCCGCCGGTCCATGCCCAGCTTGCGCAGGAGCGCGAACTGCCGCCGGAAACGCTCCGTCTCGCCAAGCTGCTGGATGGTCAGGATGGTGACGGCGGTCATCATCAGGGCCAGCGCCAGATAATACAGCGGGAAGCAGACCGTGAGAGCCTGCGCGGCCACTTCCGCTTCCTCATATGCCTTGCTGAGCACAAACACATACCCGGACGGATCCTCCTGCCGGTCACGTTCCGCTCTGGCCAGACCGGTCAGCGCCTCGTACTGCGCTGCGGTCACAGGCCGGGCCGTTTTGGCGGCATAAGCCATGTGGTGAACTGGCAAGCCCTCCGCCGCTTCATCGGGCACGATCAGGATATATCCCCGTCCGTTGACCGTCCCGTAACTCTGGGAGAGGGGTTCCGTATAAACGCTGCCGGGGATCAGGGCCGTCTGTCACACAAGAACCGTTCCCTGATAATTTCGCAGCGGCTCCTCCACATAGGTCATACCTTTCCGCAGGGCGGCGCACAGAGAAAACCCGTCCGGGCCGGGCAGGCCGATGTCCAGAAGGATAAGGTCGGGGCGCTCCCGCACCGCCTGCTCCGCAGCCGTGCCGAACTCCTTCACCGGGAGCGGCCGGTACCCCTCATTGTCCAGCAGCAGCGCCAGCTCGTCCCGGATCGCCGGGTCGTCTTCGATGATCATGATCTTCTGCATTTTACAATACCATCCTGTTGAGCTTTTATCGAGAATATTATAGTTGCCCATTCGGATAAAGACAATATGTATTTGGGAGCATTTGCTCCATATATCCGCAATGAAAAGACCTCGGTGCAGTATGCCATGACTGGAATCCGGCAACACTACGATCCTTCCTGTGAAATGGGCAGACTATAGTTTCATTGCAAAGGGATTTGAATAACAACACCAACCGTACGGCGGTAATCAGAAATCCAAACTATAAATCAACCGTCCGTTTTCGGTGGCGGAAATGTGCCAGCCATATCGGAGGCGGGCGTTTGATTTTTACAGGCTTTTGCGGAAACGCCTGTTCTTGCAACCGACAGTTGATTTTTATTAGAACAAGAGTATTCGTGTTTTTTCAATCTTTATAAAATCTTCAAAATTACCCTGTACCCTGTTTTTGAAATCAAAAGAAAGGACAAAAAGATATGGATACGATTTTGAAA
>CANQYH010000177.1 GCA_947628025.1 uncultured Lachnospiraceae bacterium
CAGCCCCCAGAGTCTGGCGCATCTCATCTCTTCCAATCTGTACATCGGAAAGCTTTTTCATGTCTATCCCCACGCCCGGAATATATTCCACCTTTTCTGCTTTCATAAAACGCTTTGCCAGGCGGTAATCTTCTTTATTGATCGTGATCAGCACATCTGTCCAATGTGCCAGGATCCACTCCACTGGAAAATAAAGCAACCAGTTTCTCAGTGGCGCACCTTTGAAAAAGTGAAATCCATGAGCTGTATATATAATCTTTGTGCCGTTCTTCCTATACTTCTTTGAAGCCAACCTTGCTAAAACTCCTCCCATTGGCGTATGGCAATGAACGAGATCAAAATGAATGCTTTCCATTAAATTTTTTAATTCACGGTAAGCCGTTATATTTATCCTTGACCATGGACTTCTAGCAAAATCTACCTGATGCCTGACTACTTTTTCCTCCTGGAAATCGTTCAAAACAGATCCTGAGAAATTGGCGGCACAATGTATCTCATATCCCATTTCTTGCAGGATTTTCATATCATTTCTCTCAAAACCAAAAAAGATTCCAACCGTTGCAACAAACAACGCTTTCTTTGTCATGGTCTATCTTCCCTCTACTTTCTCAGCAGTCCCATGTTTATCCTATTGATTGCCCTGAAGTATGCTCAAAATCCACTACCACATACTGCATTTTTTCATCCAATAAACTTCACTAGCCACTGAGAAGTTCCACTATTCCCACCAAGGAATTCCCTAATCGTTACCTTACCCATCGCGCCGATCCTTTTTCTTTTTAACACAGCCTTTACCGACAAAAAATAATCTTCCAATCCCCCAGAAACGTAGCATGATCCACATACTTCACACTCCACTCAAACTTTTCTTCCCTATTGATCGCGTTCCGTCCATGCACCTGCGCAGTCCTATGATCGCCGACCACATCTCATTCCTCCTCGCCTGGCGTTCATTGTACCGCGGCAGATATTGAACCAACAACCATCTTGGCCTGACCACGCTCATATCCCCTTTCAGTACATTAAATAGCTCCAGAAGTTCATCAAAAGACGTCGATCTTAGCTTCTTTCCAAACCCGGTAAATCTCGCCTCATCAAATCCTGCTGACGATTTATGTATCTCTCATGGATGCTCCGCCTGTGCATTTCCTTTTCCCATGACATCCCTGTATTCGCGGCTGCTCACTTGGAACCTTGCAGGTATCATTCCGTTTTTTTCCATATCAATAAAATTGCACGATAAAAAGTGCCCCTTAAAAATCATAGGAGCACTTTTCCTTTCTCGAAATTTATTTCTGAGATTTTTTATATATCCTGTCTTCTAGGCTTTCATATACCGTTTCAACGCTTCGTAAAAATTCTCCCTTGTCCCGGCCATGATTATAACAATCACCTTATCTTCTGTGTATTCTACCGTATATGCCAGTTCATAGTTTATCTTATTATAGTAAATATCATATCCATATATCCCCCGGAGGTCGCCTGTCTTTTCCTCACCTACCGTATGATCCTCCAGAATTCTGTCTACAGCCTCCCGATAAAGATGCTTCAGCTTCTTATCCTTAATCTTTTTAAGATACTTAGCTGCAGGCGGAAGAAAACGTACTTCTGCCATACTTACTCCTCCTCGGCAAAGACCTCGTCATACGACGCGTATTTCGTCTCAGAGGCAGCGGCCCGCGACGCTTCCGCAAGCATTGCTTCCACAGCAGGACGTACCTTGCGCTGTTCTTCTTTAAAGCGCTTCAGTAATTCCTCCCCGGAATATCCATGGGCAATCAGGTCCGCAAGGATCTGTTCCGCGAACTCGCCCCCTGCATCTTTCTTCACAGGACGCAGCACCAGTTCATTTCCTCTGACAATACATTCCGCTTCTGTATCAAACCCCAGTGTCTTAAAATACTTCTGCGGGATCGTGATCTGCCGCTTCGCAGAAATACTGACTCTCTTACTTTCCATAGATATACGATCTTTCACCATAGTTGACATTTTATCGCTTCCTCCTAAATTATACGCAGAAACAGAAAAGATAATCCCTTACGGCTTGGTTTCCGATTTTCTCATTTTCTTTGTTTCTTAGTTAATTATAGGGAATCGAAGCAGACATGTCAAGCGGTTCCGGATTCTTCTTCATGATTTATGTCTTTCGTTTTTCCCTGGCAGGAATCCCTATATATACTCCTGGAGTGCAGATGTCTTTTACCACAACCGCGCCTGCTCCAATCACAGTATTTTCACAGATATTCACATTGTTGGATACTGTAGCGCCCGCCCCTATCCACGTAAAATCTTTGATCCTCACAGAACCGGCGACATGCGCCCCTACTGCAATATGAACATAATCGCCAATCTCACAGTCATGATCCACTGAACTGCACGTATTGATTATGGCACCATTTCCAACCGATGCTCCGGGATTGACGACTGCTCCGGCCATCACAATCACTCCTTTCCCCATTATCACATTTTTTGCAATAACTGCACTCGGATGGATCAATGTAACCGCAGCTTCCAGATTCTCCATAATAGTTCTGCGAATCAGCGGATTTCCGATCGCAACAAACAGGTCGCACCCCAATGATTTTGCAATAGCGCTTTTCCCTATCACGGGATATATGCCGCATTTTTTTATAGTGTCATTATCATCTAAAAACACAATTTCGTTATAACCGCAGAGCGATGCAATATCTGCAGCAACTTCCCCATGACCCCCTGCCCCGATAATAGCTATTTTTTTCATCTGTCTGTTTTTTGGGCATTTGTCCCTTTATACGGCTCCATAACTACAGCCCCAGCCGGTTGTATTCCTTTTCGGGCCAGTACCACTTTAACTGTCCATACAAGAATCATAACATCCCTCTTGAACGATATATTTCGGACATATCTCAGGTCCCACATGAATTTCTCATCCCATGAAATACTATTTCTTCCTTTCACCTGCGCCAACCCTGTCAGGCCTGGCCGTACATCATGACGATGCCTTTGTTCCTTACTGTATAACGGCAGATAATCCGTCAGCAGCGGCCTTGGTCCAATAAGGCTCATATCCCCTTTCAGGATATTGATAAGTTCCGGCAGTTCATCTAAACTGGTGGACCTCAACCATTTTCCAAACTTTGTGAGCCGTTCTGCATCTGGCAGAAGTTTTCCGTCTGCGCCTCTCTTATCTGTCATTGTACGAAATTTATACAGTTTAAATATCTTTTCGTTTTTTCCTGGCCGCTCCTGGACGAACAGTACTGGATTTCCCAACCGAATACGCACCAACAATGCAATCAGCAGATACAGCCAGGAGAATAATAGCAACCCGGCTAGTGCACATAAAAAATCCAATGGACGCTTGAAGAATCTCTCATAAGGTCCATATGGCTTATGTACACCAGTACTCCGCGTTCTCACACTTAACTTATTAACTATACTTCGGATGCCTTTACGTTCTCTCTTCATATCTCAACCATATGCCAATTTATTGTTTCTTTCCATTACCTGCGCCGGACCTATAATTCCGGGTCTCATGCCGAACCGCTTTTTCGCCCATTCAATCCTTTCGACATAGCCATAATAAGGATGCTTCCTTTTACCTGTTATCGTTTTTTGAGAAAAAACTTGCCATCCGCCCACCCCCATGTTATGATAAACATATCGGCAGACGCTCTGTCATCTGCATTCTAACTTTATCTGGCATCTCGTCCGGCACGGTCGCCGGCGGATTCCCTACCAATGATTTTCCTGCACGGATCTTTTCTGCGCAGGCAGCAAAACTACAAAGATATTCCGCAAAACAACCAAAGGAGGAACGTATTTATGGCTTACTTTAACCCTGAAATCTACGCCGGCATCGACCTGTCTCAATTCAACGGTAAACTGCCCTTTCATCTGACCAACGATTATTTTTTCCGCGCCGTCATGCAGGAAAATAACCATGTCCTTAAAGCGCTGGTCTGCTCGCTCATGCACTTTAACGAAGAAAAAGTCCATGAGGTCCGGATCCTGAATCCTATCGAACTTGGCAAACAAGTCGGCGCGAAAGATTTCTTTCTCGATATCCAGATTCTTCTGGATAACCAAATGAGCATCAATCTGGAAATGCAGGTCGTCAATGCGGGCAACTGGGTAGAACGTTCCCAATGCTATCTCTGCCGTTCTTTCGACAGCTTGAATAGGGGCGAGAACTATAAAGATGTTCTCCCTGCTGTTCAGATCGGCATCCTGGACTTCACGCTGTTCCCGGAAACGCCGGAATTCTTCGCCACCTACCGCCTGATGAACGTAAAATCCCACAAAATATATAGTGACAAACTGCGTCTTTCTGTGTTAGACTTAAAGCAGATCAACCTGGCAACGGAAGAGGACAAGGCCCATCATATCGATTATTGGGCACATCTCTTTAAAGCCACCACATGGAAGGAGCTGAAAAAGATGGCTGAGCAATATCCCATATTTAACGAAGCCGCCCGAACTGCTGTCGTATTGAGCGAGGACGAAAAGATCCGCCTGCAGTGCGAAGCCCGGGAGGACTATTACCGGAGCGTGGGGTGGATGAATGACGAAATCAAACAAATGGCTTCCGAGATTCAGAAACTGGCTTCTGAGAAACAACAACTGACTTCCGAGAAGCAGCAGCTGGTCTCTGAGAAACAGCAGCTGACTTCTGAAAATGAACGTCTGCATCAACTCCTCGCAAACGCCGGAATCTCAGATATCCCGAAAAACTGATTCCTATATCTGAAGCTGGCCTGCAGCTCCATTGCGGGACAGCTTCTTTTATTCAAAACAACGTCTGACTATCCCGATGATTTCTCTTTGCTCCCGCTCCGTCATTTTGTTATCGCTCGGCAGGCACAACCCTCTCTCAAAGATATCCGCCCCTACGTCCGCGATTTTCCCTGACTCGATATAGGCGTTCGATCTCGCCCGCCCATTCCCGTCTCTCGTGATGAACGGGTGCATACGGTACACCGGCTGCAGGTGCATCGGCTTCCAGATCGGCCTCCCCTCCGCATTGTGCTCCGCCAGCTTCTCCAGGATCTCCGTCGGGCAGCTCTTCCCTCTCTCCGACACGTACAGCGACTCTTTCTCCCCCCTCACCTGCCTGCACATCGCTTCCCGGTCGATCACCAGGCAGCTCAGCCAGAAGTTCGGCTCCATCTCCCCCTCTATGTATGGGTTCATCTGCACCGGCAGGTCCTTAAAACTTTCTTTATACCGCAGATAGATCTCTTTCTTCTGCCGGATATGCTCGTCCAGGTACCCGAACTGACCGCGCACGATTCCGGCGATGATGTTGCTCATTCGATAATTATAACCCAGTTCCTCGTGCTGGTACCACGGCGCCGCCTCACGGCTCTGCGTCGACCATTTCCGCGCCTTGTCCGCCGCCTCCCCATCGTCCGTCAGAAGCATTCCCCCGGAACTCCCGGTGATGATCTTGTTGCCGTTAAAGGAGATCACATTGTAAAGGCCGAAATTGCCGGTCTGCGTTCCTTTGTAGGTCGCCCCCAGGGATTCCGCCGCGTCCTCCACCAGCAGCGCCCCGTGGGCCCTGCAGACAGCGCGGATCTCATCCATCTTTGCCGGCGTGCCGTACAGGTTCGCCAGCACCACCATTTTTACGTCCGGATAGATCCCAAAGGCTTTTTCCAGTGCCTCCGGATCCATGTTCCAGGTCTCGTATTCCGAATCGATGAAAACGGCCTCCCCGCCCTCGTAAGCCACCGGGTTTACCGTGGCATCAAAGGTCATATCCGAGCAGAAGACCTTACGCCCCTCCAGGGTCCCATGCCCTGGTTCCGGCTGGCCGTATAATCGTTCTCCTGCCAGCTTCACCGCCAGGTGGAGGGCCGCCGTCCCGCTGGAAAGGGCCACCGCGCTGCCGCAGCCGATATACTCTTTTGCCAATCGCTCCAGTACGGTCAGGTTCTCACCGACCGTGCTGACCCAGTTCTTCTCGATGGCTTCAGTCACATATTTCAGCTCGTCCCCGTGCATGGTCGGCGACGAAAGCCATACCTTTTCCTTAAATGCTTCTGTCTGCATCCCTGTTCCTCTGTTCTTTATGGATTGTATAAGGTCCGAAAATATATAAGAATCAGCAACGGGCCTACGAAAATCAACAACCAGCTTCTGATAGTTTCTAAAATGGATCGTCTGCGGCAGCTTTTGAAAGATGCCGGCATCCCGGATACCCCTATAGATTGATCAGACTGATCTCCACATGACCATAAACAGCTGCCTGTCCGGACTCTCTCCCGCGGCGGCTGTTTTTACGTTATATTTTTATGTTGTGTGCGCCGGCTGCGCAGGCTGGTACGTTGGCACCATCTCCCTCACCAGCGCTTTCACCTGCTCCGTGTCCTGGTTCGCCACTTCATAAAGACGCTCCAGGTCCCTCTCCAGTTTCTCCGCATCAAACTCGATCGGCCTCCCGATATGGATCAGCTGGTTCGGCGTCTCCTGCAGGCCCTCCTCTCCCATTAGCAGCTCCTCATACAGCTTTTCTCCCGGACGCAGCCCCGTGAACTCGATCGGGATGTCCACATACGGCTCGTATCCCGACAGCCGGATCAGATT
>CANQYH010000178.1 GCA_947628025.1 uncultured Lachnospiraceae bacterium
CCGGACGGCATTTGCGGGATCTTAGGGGGGAGAGCGGAATCATGTTTCGCCGGATGATCGATAAGAGAGTGCAGGCCTGGCAGACGGCACAGATGGAGACCTACTGCCGGGAAGTGGAGAATATGTACCGGCAGATGAGGGCGTGGCGCCACGATTACAAGAATCATCTGCAGGTGATGAAAGCGCATCTGGATCTGGGAGAATATCAGGAGCTTTCGGATTATATTGTGGCATTAAATGAGGAGATATCGCAGATCGACACAGTGATCAAGACGGGAAACGTCATGCTGGACGCGATCCTGAACTGCAAAATATCCCTGGCGCGGTCCCAGAAGATCGCGGTCAACGTCAAGGTGATCCTCCCGCCGTCGCTTTCGGTCAGCAGCTATGACCTGTGCGTGGTCCTGGGAAATCTTCTGGACAATGGGATCGAGGGATGCGAGACGGTAAAGGACGGCGGGAAGCGTTTCCTGAACGTTTATATCGGCGTGCTGAAGAACCAGCTCTATCTTTCCGTGACCAATTCCTACGGCGCGCCGGTGCGGAAAGAGGGCGGCCGCTACCGTTCGTCCAAATCGCCGGGGAGGGGACTCGGGCTCTACAGCATCGACAGCATCGCGGCAAAATACCGCGGCCGCGTGAACCGGCAGTACGACGATGCTATATTTGCGACGGAAGTGCTGCTGCCGCTGTGAAGAGCGAGATCCTGGACGGGCGGAAGAGGGGGCAGTGATAGGGGAGAACGGATTTTTTATAAGCCGCAGGAACGGAAGAAAATTTTTTTAAAGAATACTGAAAAAAGAGATCGTGATTTATCGTTGCCGCTGTGGACTTCCGCCGCGGCAATTCGCGTTCCCAGGACTACCGTTGGCGCGGAAACGGGCCGGAAACGGACAGAATATGATAAGATCGGGCTGAACCGGGAAATGCGCCGCCAATCGTATCCCGGTCCCGGCCGGCCATGCGGCTTTTGCACATGGGTCCTCCTGACAGGACGGGACTGCCGTTTCTGCGTGCGCGCGCCGCATGGCCGGTTTAAGGATGGAGAAAGAAGACTTAGGGAAGAAGTAGATCCTGCCTGGCGGGAGGTGCGTCTGATACGAGGAGATCACATTCTGTCAGGAACCATTTAACAGCAGGGAGGAGGAACCGGATGGAGGATCCTGTATTGAAACGAAAGAACGGCGGCATATTTGCCAACTACGTTTATCTTTACCGCGAACTGTTCCGCGCGGATAAGCGCAATGTATGGTTTATCCTGATGTGGATGGCGGGAATGGTCGCGAGGGCGTGCCTTTTGGTCTGGCTGCCGAAGCTGCTGGTGGAGCTGGTGACGGAGGGCGCGGAGCTTGGGTGGATGGTGGGGTCAGTCGCCGGCGTATGCGCGCTGCTGTTTCTGGCCAGGATCAGTTCCAGCTGCAGCCTGCCGCTGAAAAACCAGTGCCTGAAGCTGCGGCATATCCTGGAGGAGAAAGTGCTGCGGCAGCTTTGCACGACCGCTTACAGCAATCTGGAGGACCCCGTTTACCGCGGGAAGATCGAGCGGGCGAAAGAACTGTACTACCACTGGAGCCGGGATGCGTGCGTCTGCATCATGGATTCTGCCATGTGGCTCACGAACGTGCTGACGTTTCTGATCCTGGGCGGGATTCTGGTTACCCTGCATCCTATGGTGGTCGTGCTGATGCTTGTCTGCTCCCTGATCCAGCAGCAGGCGGGGCAGAGGCAGGTCCGGTGGACGAAAAAGAATCGCGGCCACTGGGAAATCCTGGAGCGGAAGATCCAATATATTTCCGGACTTACCTGCGATTTCGGCAGCGCGAAAGACCAGAGGCTGTACGCGACGGAGGAATGGCTGCTGCCAAAATGCAGCCGTTATATGGAAGAGCGCGGCCGGTGGAACCGGAGGGAACTGCGGCGGAAGCTGGCGGCGGAGTTGGTTTCGAGAGGCGCGTTTCTGCTGGAGCAGGCGGCGATCTACTGGATCCTGATCCGCGGCGTGCTGGCCGGACAGATCCTGGGCGACGAATTCGCTATGTATGTGGCGGCGATCCTGAGCATGAGCAGCACGATCTTTCAGCTGGGCAGCGGGATCGGAAAACTGCGTGAGTCGATGCTCTCCATCGCCGATTACCGGGAAGTGGTTGGAGAAGAGCGTGGGGGCGGGAAGTTGGAGCACGGCGTGAAAGAAAGTGCGGCTGGGGTGCCGCTCCCACCGCTTACGACCGCCCCGTCCATCACATTTTCCCATGTCTCCTACTCCTATCCCGGCGCGGAGAAATGCGCCGTCAGCGGGATCGACCTGCAGATCCGGTCAGGGGAACGGATCGCCGTCGTGGGGTTGAACGGCGCGGGCAAGACCACGCTGGTCAAGCTCCTCTGCGGCATGTACCGGCCGACGGAAGGGCAGCTTAGCATCGGCGGGATCCCCAGCGGGAACTGGGAGCCGGAGGCGTATTATCGGATGTTTTCCGTGGCGTTCCAGGATTATGTGGTGATGCCGGGAACCGTCGCGGAAAATGTGGCGTGCTGCGGGGCGGAGCAGATGGACCGGGATCGGGTGCGCCGAAGCCTGGAACAGGCGGGACTTGGGAAAACGGTGGAGGCGCTGCCGCAGGGGATGGATACGCGGATCCCCAAATCGATGTTTCGCGAGGGGCGGAATCTCTCAGGCGGAGAGACGCAGAAACTGCTGCTGGCGCGGGCCATTTACCGGGACGCCCCGATCCTGATCCTGGACGAGCCTACCGCGGCGCTGGACGCGATCGCGGAAAATGAACTGTATCAGAGTTACGGCAGGCTCACGGAGAACCGCACGTCGGTCTATATTTCCCACCGTCTGGCCAGCACCCGCTTCTGCGACCGGATCCTGATGATGGAAGGAGGACGGATCGTCGAAGAGGGCAGCCACGAGGAATTGATGGAGAAGAAAGGCGCGTATTACCGGCTCTTCCGGATCCAGAGCCATTATTATCAGAACGACAGGTCGGAGGAATTTTCCTCGCAGCTGGACCCGTCGTGGGAGGTGAGCAGTTATGTCGGCGGATGAGAAGAAAACCGGAAATGAAAACGGGCGGACAGGCGTGGAACTGGCGGGTACGGCGCGGAACCGGGCGGCTGCTCTGCGGCGCCAGGCAGTAAAAGCGTTCCGGCTGAACTGGCGGGCGCAGCGGCTGATGTGGAAGGTCGCGAAAGGTTATACGATCTTAGACTACACGTTCCCTCTGCTGAATGTCTGCAGCAATTACTGGAACATCATTTTCTCCGCAAGGCTTTTGGACGCGGTCCTGTATGACCGGGATCCAGCGAAACTGTTTCTGATGACAGCGGCGCTTCTGGGCGGGAACGCCCTGATCGATCTGCTGCGGCATCTGATCGGCACGGAAAATGCGGGACTGGGTTTTGGATTCCGTTTCCGGCAGAGAATGATCTTCGGGGAGAAGCTGATGAGTCTGGATTATGAGGCGCTGGAGAGCGAGAAAGTGCAGGCCGGCTATAAGCGCGTGGAGAGGGAAACGTTTAACGACGGCAAAAATCTGTCGGCCCTTTCCGTTCTCCCTGATGTGTTTGCCAATCTCCTTTCCATCGGGATCGCCCTGGGAGTTTTTGCGGAGGTATTCATGCGGACCCATGCGATGCGGGGCTGGCTGATCGCGGGGTTGGCGTTTTCCTTATTTGGAATCTGGCTGTCGGCATACTGCGACGGCGGGATCCAGAATTGCTTTGAGGAGTGCCAGGAAAAGATCAGCGAGAACTGCGTGCAGCGGGACGGATATATGGATTATTTCGGGGACTATCAGAGGGGAAAAGAGATCCGGATCTTTCAGCTGGGCCGGCTGCTGATTGGAAAGCTGATGGACTCCCACCATTTTAACGACCGGATGCTGGATGAGAGGAACCGGAAATGTATGCGGCTGGGCTGTCTGCTCGAGGCGGGGGACATATTGGTGATGGCCTTGAACCGCTGCGTGGCGGCGGCCGCGGCGCTGGCCGGATGGATCACGGTGGGCGGAATGATGCAGTACGTGGAGGTGATGGAAAATCTCGTGCTGTCCGTGCACGCGGTAGCGGAGGAGGGCTGCATCCTCTGGTACAACGCCCATTATCTGGAGCGGTATTTTGAATTTCTCGATATGCCGGTTCGCGGAAATCGCCGTGGCAGTATTCCGGTGGAAAAACGCACGGACGGGGATTACCGGATCCGGTTCGAACACGTTTCGTTCCGCTATCCGGGGAGCGAAGACTGGGCGGTCCGGGACCTGAGTATGGAATTTACGACAGGGGAGAAGCTGGCGGTGGTCGGCATGAACGGGAGCGGCAAGTCCACGTTTATCAAGCTCCTCTGCCGTCTGTACGACCCGGACGAGGGGACGATCTATATGAACGACATCGACATCCGGCGGTACGATTACCGGGAATATCTGTCCCTGTTTTCGGTGGTCTTCCAGGATTTTAAGCTCTTTTCTTTCACGCTCGGGGAAAATGTAGCCGTTTCGGAGGATTATGACCGGGAGCAAGTGAAAGACGCCCTCGAGAAAGCGGGCATGGGAGAGTTCCTGCAGCGGCACGAAAAGAGGCTGGATACGGTCCTGTACCGGAACTTTGACAACGGCGGGGTGGAGGTTTCCGGCGGCGAGGCGCAGAAGATCGCCCTGGCGCGGGCCGTCTGCAAGGGGGCCGCTCTTGTAATTTTGGACGAGCCGACCGCCGCGCTGGACCCGGTCTCGGAATACGAGATCTACCGGCGGTTCAATGATCTGGTGGCGGACCGCACGACAGTCTACATCTCCCACCGGATGTCGTCCTGCCGCTTCTGCCGGGACATCGCCGTTTTCGACCGGGGCCGTCTGGTGCAGCGGGGCAGCCATGAGGAGCTGATGGGGCAGACAGGCGGGAAGTATTACGAGCTGTGGACGGCACAGGCGCAGCATTATGTGGCGGAGGCGTGAGAGCGGGATAATTTTCTTTTCAATAGAAGAGGACGTTGCTTTGGGGAAAGTGTGTTATACTTATGTGAGGGACCGGACGGTGAAGATACGGAAAATCGCGGCGCGGCGGAGAGCGAGGTTAAGTCGTTTTCTGCCGTGCCGGTACTACGCGCAACTGGACGCGGCGCTTTTGCTGCAGGCCGCTGCCGCGCCTGGAGGGACATGGAAAGTATGAAAGAGACGGAGGGGAAAATCAGATGAAAGCGTTGGAAACAGAGAGGCTGCTTCTGCGGGGTTGGAAGCTGGACGACCTGTACGACCTGTACGAATTTGCCAAGTACCGGGACGCCGGGATCCTGCAGGGATGGAAGCCGCATGAGAATAGGGAGGAGTCCCGGGAAAAGCTGGACGCGATGATATCCGATCCGGAAAACTGGGCGATCGAGCTGAAAGAGAATGGAAAGGCGATCGGCTGGATCAAAATGGCCCCGGATGAGAACCGGGGAAAGTATTACGCGAAATATGTGTCGTACGTCCTGTCCAAGGACTATTGGGGCAGCGGCTATATGACGGAGGCATTGAACCGGATCATCCGGTACGCATTTGAAGAGCAGAAAGTCGATCTGCTGTCCGCGTTCCATTATCCTCATAACATGCGCTCGGGGCGGGTCCTAAAACGGTGCGGCTTCCAGTATGAAACCACCCTTGAGAAGACGCAGAAGCATTATGACGGACAGGTCTTTGACGCGGTCTGCTATTCGCTGCTGGCGAAGGAGTATTTCGAGGGGCGCAGCTGAGAGGAAAAATAGGACGGCAGTTTGCTTTTTATGCACAGAGCGCCGCGTTTCCGGCAGGGGAATCCGGTCGGGGACGCGGCATTTTTAAATATTACACAATGTATATTGGGAGTAAAATCAAAATGGTGGTTTGTCCGGTTGGGAACGCAGCGTTTTCAGGATATCGCACAATATTATACTATGGGAATCATCAGAGCGGCGGCTCGTCCGGTTGGGGATTCCGTAATTTTAAGATACTGTACAGTGTAAATTGAGAGTAAAATCAGAGTGCAGATTGTCCGATTGGACCGCAGTGTTATACTGGAAATAAAATCAGAGTGATGGTTTGCCGATCGGTAACACAATGTTTTCAGGATATCGCACAATACAATACTATGGGAATCATCAGAGCGGCGGCTTATTCGGCTGGGGACGCGGCGCTTTCAAGATGCCAAAGGACACCAAAAAAATTCGGCGGACATTTTGACAGAAAATGAACCTTTTGAGGCATTTTCCCGTCTATATAGGTGAATCCGGATTCAAAACAATCACGACAGACAGCCGGACGGGAGGTGAGGCGGTGGATACGTTTGAGGAACTTCTGGCATGTTATCGCGGTGCGCTGGAGCGGTATGTGCGGTTCCATCTGCCGGTCCGGGCAGACGCGGACGACGTGCTGCAGGAGATCTATCTGACCGCATATCAGAAATTTGGGCAGTTAAAGAATCCCGAGGCCTTTAAGCCGTGGATCATCAGCATTGCCCGAAATAAATGCAGTGATTATTTCCGCGCAAGGGCGGGGCGGGTGGAACTGCCTATCGACGGCCTGAGCGAGAGGGAGCTTTGGTGCGACAGCAGGA
>CANQYH010000179.1 GCA_947628025.1 uncultured Lachnospiraceae bacterium
GAAGCTGAACAAACTGGGCGGCAAGCACGGCATCGGCATCGTGGACATCGTGGAGAACCGCGTGGTCGGCATGAAGTCCCGCGGCGTTTACGAGACGCCCGGCGGCACGATCCTGATGGAGGCGCACCAGCAGCTGGAAGAGCTGGTCCTGGACCGCGCTACCATGGAAGTGAAGAAAGACATGGGCAACAAGATGGCCCAGATCGTATACGAGGGCAAATGGTTCACACCGCTTCGGGAGGCGGTCCAGGCGTTCGTGGAGTCCACCCAGAAATATGTGACCGGCGAAGTGAAATTCAAGCTCTACAAGGGCAACATCATCAAAGCCGGCACGACCTCGCCCTACTCCCTGTACAGCGAGTCTCTGGCTTCGTTCACGACCGGCGACCTCTATGACCACCACGACGCGGACGGATTCATCACGCTGTTCGGCCTGCCGCTGAAGGTACGCGCTCTGAAGATGGCGGAAGCGGAGAAAGCCGGGAACTAAGACCGCGCTTTCGTAAACTCGGCAAACCGAAAGCCGGACCAGAGATCTGTCTCTGATCCGGCTTTTTGTCTTTCCCGTCTTTGCCGCGTCACGGGTTGGTTTCTGTCTCCGGAGCACTGGTCTCCGTCTCGTTTTCCGCCGCGCTGCCGGCCTCTGTTTCCGCCTCCGGAGAAGTCTCTCCGGCGCTCTCGCCGCTTCCGCTCTCCTGCCCCGGATCGCTCTCGCCGGCCTCCGTCTCCTCTCCGCCGTTTTCAGGTATCTCTTCGGACGTCTCCGCCTCGCCCGGTCCCTCCGTGCCTGCGGACGCCTCCGCCTCACCCGGCGCCTGGATACTCGCGGATTCGTCTACCTCCCCGGGCGCCGTCCCCACGCTGAAATCTCCATCTACGCCAGGCGCTTCCGTCTCCGCTTCGCCGGTCTGGTTCAGCAGCGGATCCGCTTTTTTCATCATGCCCAGCACGCTGAGCCGCAGCGTGGGCAGCTCCACCACTTCCCCGGAACCCATGCGGTAGCGCAGGACTCCCAGAAATTCTCCGGTCACGGCAACGACGTCCCCGTGCTCCAGTTCCTCCGAAGTCAGATCTTTCGCATATTCCGCGACCATCCGGGTGGCGTTGTCTTCATCGACCGCCAGAAGCAGCTGCATTTTCGCATCGTCGACGGCCACCGCCTGGATGACTCGGCCATAAAAATCCAGTTCTCTCCCCAGATAGGCGTCCGGCACCTCCAGAAGCTTCTCATAGGAGAGTTCCTGCTCCGCCTCCGTCGTGTTCTCTTCCTCCGATTCGGATTCCGCCAGCAGAGACTCTTCCCAGGCAGCCAGGGAACTCTCCCGCTCTGCCAGCGATTCTTCCGCTTCCGCGATCGACGACTCCGCCGCCTCTATGGACTCTGCCGCCGCCTCCAGCAATTCCTCCGGCGACAGGCTGCTGCTCTCCTGTTTCTGCTCCGACTCCTGTTCCTGACGCTGCGTTTCCGGAGCTGCCGTCGTTCTGGAGCTGGATGGCAATTTTTCCACCTGTATCCCGGAATCTCCACCGCCGCAGCCGGAGGCCAGCGCCATCGCCCCTGCTATAAGAACCGCCAAACCGTATCTTCTCATTCCATTTTCCTCCCGGTAAATGCGTCGCTTATCCGCTTTTTCTACAATTATTTTATATAGATTCGGCGGCTTCGTCAATCCTTTTCCCCGCTAAATCTGCCTGTAACTATGGCGCGGCGCCGCCATTTACCGGCAGAGCGCGGCAATTCCCGCGCCGGACCTTTAATAAACGGCGGCTTCCCGCACCATATACGTGCTGTATCCCAGCTCCCGCAGATATTTTTCCATCCGCGCCGCGTTGTCCAGATTAAGGAACGCGCCGACCCGCACTTTATAATACCCATTCTGATAAATCATAAACGCCGGAAGTCCTAAAACCGTCAGGCGGTTCAAAACCTGCTGCGCCGTCTCCCGATCTACGTAAGCCCCGATCTGGACCTGATAGTAGACCGTCTGCGGACGCGCCGTCTCCCGGATCGTTTCCAGGATCCCGCCGGCGACCGCTTTCGCGATCTCCTCCAGATCCTCGTCAAATTTACGGTTATCCGCGTCGTTGTCAATAAATCCTGCCTCCACCAGGATCGCCGGCATCTGGGTCTGCCGCAGTACGATCAGATCCGGCCTCTCGATCACGCCCAGGTCCGCCAGGCCGGTCCCCGTCAACTTCTGCTGGACATTCTTCGCCAGCGCTTCCGACTCGCCGCCGTTTTCATAGATCAGCACCTGCGCGCCGGAAGCGGTTCCCGGCACAGGCATGGCGTTGCGGTGAAAACTCACAAAGTAATCCGCGCCGGAACGGTTGGCGATCTCCGCTTTCTCCGCCGGAGACTGCCCCGTGTCCTCCACCCGCGTATACGTCACATCCACGCCGTCCGCCGCCAGAAGGCTGCCGACCGCCAGCGCCAGCCGCAGATTATCCTCTTTCTCCTGCCGTCCGAAATACACGGCCCCCGGATCGGAACCGCCGTGGCCCGCGTCCAGGATCACTCTCTTGCTTTCTGCCAAATTGATAAACTCCTCTCGGAACCTTTCTGTATTACTGTATGAAAAAGTCCCGAAAAGTTGAAAGGGAACGGCTTACGCCATCCCCCTGTATTCCTGCTTCCAGCTGGCCAGCAGCTGTCTGGCTCCCGCCTCCCGCTTCACCGGATCTTTCTTAAATAATTCCTGCAGTTTTTGCAGTTCCTCCGACCGTCCGGCGTCCTCTTTCGCCTGTTCGAAATCTCTGTCCCAGGCGTCGGTCTGCTCTTTGGTCACCGCCGACTGATGGTGCCACTTGGTCACGCTGGCAGGATTCAAAAGCGTCAGATGGTAAATCTTTTTTAATATCTCCGGCGATTTCAGCTTATCGTAGGCCACCTCGTAGGCCTGCATTGCCCTGTCAAACTGGAAGATCCTCGCATAGCAGGCCGCCAGATTGTTCCAGACCTTTCCCAAGAACTCATCGTCCGCCCGCGCCGCCAGGAACGATTCCAGGATCTTCTCATAACCCGCGATCGCCCTGCCGTACTGTTTGAACTCGAACAGATAATCCGCCTTATTCTTGGCGTATTCCAGAGGCGGCAGTTTGCGCAGGGCCGCCACTTTCTGCCGCAGGCGGCTGATCTCCAGGCTGTTGTAATAATCGCATTCCTGCAGGAGCAGGAAAAGCAGCTCGTCCGGGTTCTCCCCGCTCTGCAGCCACCGCTCCAGCTTCAGGGCGGCAAAGCCCATGTCCAGCTCCTCGCGGATAAAATCGATCAGGTTCTGGTCGATAAAGCCGTCCAGCGCCAGAAGCGGGTGCTGGTAGACCGCATAGCAAAGCTCCTGGGAAGTATAGACATGGATCCCCAGATTCTCAATGAAGAACGGATGTGTCGCTCTTTCTTTCCTGCACAGTATGACGCTCATAGCATCACCTCTTGTCTGATGACCGCCCCGGTCGAGGGATAGAACTCTCCGAAGCCCATATCCTTTACTTCCACGGTCATCGTATTTTCATCTAAAAAACCGACCTGTACCTGTACCCGCAGCGTCTTGTCGTCCCGCTCCGGAAATCCCTCCAGGATCAGCTTGACCATTTTCCTGCGCTTGGGATCGGTGGGGGAGATAAAAAACTCCAGGTACTGCTGATGGTCCAGGATGAATTCCATCGTGCTCCCGGCCTCGTACCAGCTGTCGCCGGCCGCCGCCAGAACCAGCTGGTTCTCCTGGTCCCTCCGCTGGATCTTCATGGAGACCGTCGCGTCCAGGTGCCCGTCGCAGATCAGGACATAGGGGTAGGACGTCTTGTCTCTGGCCAGATCCGCCGCCTTATAGCCGGCCCCTTGTACGAAAAGCGCCTGGTCCACATAGACTTTCCGTCTGGTACAGACCAGCTTCATGAAATCTTTCGCCCAGTCCTGGTTCTCGAATCCCTTGCCCGTGAGAAAAACGGAAGAAAACAGCTTCCTCTGCAGGAAGCGTTCCCCGCAGGCGTACAGGATCTTATCCGCCAGCTTCATCCCCGACGGCGTACTCAGGATATCCAGGTTAAAGCCCTCGTCCAGCTTTTCCCGCTCCGCCACCACCGTGACCTGGCGCATCCCGCGCTGGACTTTCATCTCATAGTAGCAGAGGAAATCCTCCGACAGATCGAACATCGCCACCTGGTTGTTCCAGACTTCCCGCTTCTGGCTCAGCACATAATACAGGAAGCTCTCCGTATGGCTGATAAAATGGACGCGGTTTTTGGGAATCCCGAGCCGGTCCGCGCAGACGACCAGGCTGTCCAGGAGCCGGGCGCTGACTTTCGGAACCGTAATGACCAGCTGCCCGATCCGGCTGCTGTCATATGCGGGATACTTCCACTGCTTCTGCGGCTCCGTACCGCCCGCCGCAGCTTTCCAGATCTCCGGCTGCCCGGCGCTTTCCTCTTCTGCCGCTTTTTCCGGCTCTTGGGCGTTCTCTCCCTGCGGCCCGGGGTCCGCGGTCTCCCCGCCCTGCCGGTCTTCCGCCTCTGTCTCTCTGTCTCCGGACGGTTCGACGCCCGGCGCAGCCTCGCCGGAAAGGTCCACCCCGGCTGCCATCAGAAGCGGTTCCTCGTCCGCGTTGTCCAGTGCTTCCGTCCCGGCCTGCGTCTCCGTCCCGGCCTGCGTCTCCGTCCCGGCCTGCTCCGGCTCCGCCTCTGAGTGAACCGGCTGTCCCGCTCTTTCTTTCAAAACCGCGGGACGCTCCGCTGCGATCTCTTCCGGCTCTCCCATGGCCCTCGCCAGCACACATTCCAGGAAACGCTGCATCAGATCGATCCCCTCGTAGCGGACCCCGCAGATGGTCGCGGTCCCCTCCTTGCGCAGCAGCTTTAAAAGCTTGTCCACGAGGATCCCGCTCCCCTCCAGCGCGGAAGCGTAGGCCTCCTGGCCGATCATCCACCGGTCCTCCGACTTCGCCCTGCAGACGATCGTCGGGAAATTGTGGATCTTTTCCTGCCCAACGCAGCACATCTGCGTATAGGTATCGCATATATCCAATCCCACCAACAACTCTTCCATCCTCGCGCACCTTCCTACAACAGCCCGAACAATCCCTCCACCGCTGCCGTCTTCTTCACATATTCTTCCATGGCCCGCCTAAGCCCCGGTTCCTCTTTCAGTTCCATAAACATGGACATCTGGTTCAGCAGACGGAACCGGCTGTCCTCCCCCTCCGTCTTCCGGTCGCAGGTCAGACTGCTTTCCTCCATCAGGACTTTTTCCTGGCCTTTCTGTTCGTAGATCCGGTATTCCATGACCTCGCCCTCAAACAGGATCTTCTGCCGGATGAAAATGCCCTGGTATACCCGTTTCATATCCTCGCTGTGGAAACGCTCCTCCAGCGGCCGGATGCGCACCTGCAGGTCGACCCGGGAATCTTTCTTCCCGAAATACTGCAGGATCGCCTTGTCCATCACGTCCTCGGGGATCCGGATGTGCTTCGCCAGCGGCTTGAAATGCGGAAATACCATCCCCTCCTCCAGGAGGATATCCACGATCGTCTGGCACAGGCTCTGCTGCATGTCCGTCAGATGCTCCTGGACCGAATAATATTTGGACAGGGCCAGCAAATAGATCGTGGAAAGCTTCTCTTTTCCGGAAGCTTTCTGTATCATGTTTTCCAGATAGCGGAAGACTTCCTCGCCCGCCGGCTTATTCTCCAGAAAATACGCGCTGCTCTTCATCGTAAAGTACGCCTTTACAATGCTCTCGCTGGTCTTCTTCCTCTCCGCATACATGGCGAACACGCGGTCCATCCGGTCGGTCTCATCGGAGAACAGCATCTGCGCCAGGAGCCGCTCCTCCAGATCGTAGGTCTCCACATGCTCCGCCACGCTCTGGACCAGCAGCCGGTACATCTGACCGGTGCTCCCGTTAAAATGCTCGCACAGATAATCCAGGATCACGCTGTCGGCTTTCTCCGCCTCAAACACCGCGAAAGACAGCTTCAAAAGCATCTCATCCTGATCGAACAGCTGGTTCAGGATCATACGGCTGCAGAGCCTGCGCAGATAAGACGCCGAAACCGGGCAGAAATATTTCTGAATCATCCGGTAGGCTTCTTTCAAATACCCGTAACTGATCAGGATCTGGCACATGGACGTCCTCTGCTCCCGCGAAAGCAGATCTTTCTCTACGGTAAACAGCGGCGCCATGTTCCGGTCCATGTCCGTCTCGGTCTCTTCCGCCAGCAGTTCCTCATAATAGCGCAGGATCTGTCCCGCCAGCGCTTTGCGGTAAAGGGGATGGAGCCGCAGCTTTTCCATGGCCTGGCTGATGATCTGGATGTCCTCCTCCCCGGGCCTGTCCTTTTCCAGCGCTTTCCGGCAGGCTCCCAAAAGAAGCATGGGCTGCTCCGGATACATCTCAAAACACTTTTCCATCAGTTCCGGTTTGTCCAGCACCGGCAGCTTCAGATGGCTGACCGCCGCATAGCGGTTCCCGTAGGCGTCCGCAAACAGGATCCGGCTCCCCTCAAAATACACCGGCACGTAAGCGACGCCGTCGCTCAGC
>CANQYH010000180.1 GCA_947628025.1 uncultured Lachnospiraceae bacterium
CTCGCCGTTCAGCAGGATCGCGATGAACAGCGCCAGGAAGATCTGGAACGGTACTTCCTTGACCATGTTGGTGAACGCCTCTACGAACATCCGGTTGAAGTTGGTATTGACGCCGATCACCCATTTGTAGTTCTCGGTTCCGATAAAGGTTCCCTGGAACTTGCCGTTGACCAGCTGCATGCTGCACAGCGAGTACCACAGGGTGTTTACCATGGGCCGTAAGAAAAAGAAGATCAGACCAAACAGCCACGGAAGCAGGAAAATGATACCCCACATCGCCGTCTTTTTGGAGAAGTCCATTTTCTTATACCAGGAGAGAGCCGACGCATTTCCTGACTTTTTCTTTTCTTTACTCATCTTAACTCCTCCTTTACTGTACCAGATAAGAGAACGCAGGCACCGTCACTCCGTCGAGTACTTCGTCAAGGTCGCTGTAGTTGAAATACGCCTTAACGCCGTTGGAGTAGGTCACTACGCGGAGCTTGTCGTTGCGGTCCACAATCTCATGGTCCACGATCTTCGCATCCTTCGTCTTATCATAGAAGTTCCGGTATTCGTTGTAATAGAACCCGATCTGATCTTTCCAGTAGCTGTAATCGACCGCGAAATAATTCTCCTGCTCCGTGCCGGTCAGCAGGGAGCTGTTCTCATACATCAGGGAGAACTTCGGCTGCGCGTTGCTCTCGATCGCGTGCATGATGTTCAGGAACACGTCCGTGCTCTCGCGGTTGGAGCTCTCTGCGGAATACTGGATATGGCCGTCCAGGACCATGCCCATGAACGGGATCGAAGCGTCCAGTACACGCATACCGCTGTTCTCTACCGGTACGTCCATGATGTAGCTGGCGTATTTATAGCCGTCTACGGTCGGATTGGAAAGCATCAGCGTCATGCCGTCCGCAAACTGCGATACCGCCGAATCGAGGATCTCTTCTCCGGTAGACGGAGATACCTGGCCCTCGCCGTAGTTGGTGGGGATGAAAGTAAACAGGTCCTCGGAAGCCATCGTGGTCAGACCGAACTGCTTGGAGAACGTATTCTTCGCGTTCAGCAGGTACGAACTCAGCACGTTCGGATTGATGATGAAGAGCGGGTACTCATCCTCCGTATCGATCTGGTGCTTGATATGGTCGAACTTGTAGATCTGCGCCCTTTCATTGATAATGTTCCAGGCCACGGTCTCGTTGGAAAGCTTCGACTTCGTGTTAGCGGTCTGCAGCAGCAGGTTCGGGAAGATCGTCGCGCCCACGGAATCCGCATAGGCTTTCAGTGCCTTGAAATCGCTGCTGCCGCCCAATCCCGGAGCGTACTTGACGCCGTCCTGCAGCGACCTCTGGTTAATGCCTCCGTTGGCGACGCCGCTGTAGATCACTTTTACGTTCTTCACGCCCTGGGCGGTCACATCCTGCAGGATCTGCTGCGCCTGCTTGAATGTGGTCAGGGACTGTGTGCCGTCATACGGGATCCCCAGGAAATACAGGGTCTTGTCGGTCGCGCCCAAAAACTCTACGAAGAACGGCGGATCCTGCTCTTTCGCTTTCTCGGTCAGGGTGCCGTTGGCCTCCAGATAATCCGTATAGCACTGGGCCATCTGCACATAGCCTGCGCCCTTGCCCAGCCAGAAATACCGCAGCGTAATGTCGTCGTCGTAGACGTCGTCGGTGGCTTTGTAAAGGCTGAAGTCGCCGCTGCTGGAGGAAGCGCCGGTCGCCATGATCTGCTGCGCCTGGATCTCAAAGCTGAGCTTCATCTTGCTGAACGGCTCCGAGTTGTCTGTGCCGCTGATGTAAGCGTCCAGCGTCGCGATCTCAGCGCCGTTTTCGATCACTCCGAAGATCGTATGCTCGGCCGTCTTCATGCCCAGGACCGGCAGGCGCATCCGGTTGTCGATGCCGTTGTAGGTCTTGGAACCCACCAGCTTGTCGCCGCCGTAGTAGCTGCCCTGGAAATGGTACTCTTTCGTCTTGGTGCTGTCCAGATAGATCAGAGCGCCGCTCCCGTCGGGAACAAACATATATCCCTCTTCCGCGTCCGCCGTGGAGCTGGAATTCAGGAAATACGGCAGAAGCTGGATGCTGTTGATCGGGTTGACCCCGCCGGTCTCCTCGATCATCGAGGTATCCATATTGACGACCAGCTCGTCGCCGTCCAGATAATACTCGACCGGGATGTAGATCTTTAAGTTGCTCGGATACTCATCTGCCTCCACTTCCCAGGTCTCCAGATCTTCGTACAGCAGTTCGTCGGTATAATGGCCGACCTCGTAGAACATCTGGTAGATCTGTTTCATGGCCAGAGTACCCAGACGGTTCTGTGCGCCGCCCTGGCCGCCGCCGAAGCCGCGGATCCAGTCGCCGGACGAGATCTGCGTATAGAATTTCAACATGCTCTCTTTCTGGGCGTCGGTCAGGTACTGCATCACGTACTCCTGCATCCTCTCGTCAGAAAGCCTGGTCGGGAAGTTTTTGTACGTTACGCTGTCGTCGCCCAGCGCGTAGACGATACGGACGCCGTTGTCCAGAAGCTGGTAGGACAGCTGTCCCAGGCTCGCGCACATGCTGTAGGAATCGTAGGTGCTGGTGGACCAGTACAGCTTGTTGGCGTTTTTGGAGCCGGAGAAATAGCGGACGATCATATCGGCCTGCTCGGCGTTGGACAGAGCGCCGGCCAGGCCCTCGTCTTTCGCCATGTTGGTATCCTGATAGATACCGGTCGCCGTCTCCAGCCAGCGGATCGTGCCGGTCGCGGGGTTCAGGAGAAGCTGCATCTTCGCGCTCGATCCTACCTGGACGAACTCGTCTCCGCTTAAACTGTCGTACTGCTGGGTCTCCCAGTAGCTCCCCGTCTCTGCGGAAGACGACTCATCCGCTTTCACTTCGTTCTGGGGAGCGAAGCCAAACAGAAGGGAAAGGCCAAGAACGGTTCCCAAACCAAGGGATAAAACTCCTAATTTTCTCATTCTTTGTGCCTCCTTTCTATAACATCATGAACTCTCTGACAATCTGTACCCAGTCATTGACAAACTGTCCGAGAAGCGTTGCAAACAGCATTGCTACGAAGCAGATGATCAGCAAGGCCACCACGGATAACAGAAGCGTACCCACGTTCTTCGTGAATGTGTACTGGTTCACCATCAGCGTACCAACAAACAGATAGAAGAAGAACAGCACGTAAGCGAATACGAACAGGGCGCTTACGAGCGCGGCCTCGTTCAGGCTGACGAAATTGGACAGGATCGTGCCCAGCAGGTTCAGCCAGAGCGACGGATACAGCGCGTATCCAACGACCTTGGTCAGATGCACCGCTTTGCCTTTGCCGGACATGAGCACGCCCACCGCCCAGTTGCCTGCGATAAAGGCCACATAGGGAAGGATTGCACTGCCCACGATCATCGGCACGTTGACATGCTCGATATCCACGAAGCTTACCAAAAAGCCCGTGTACCTGTACTTGATCAATGCGATCCAGCCGTACAGGATGATGACGACGATGGAAAATGCCAGGGAGCCGTCGTCGTAATACTTCACGTCGTCAAAGGCTTTGAACGGGCTCGACAGCACGTAGAGCGGCCATTTGAATACCGTGAATTTGAATTTCTCCCACGCCCGGCGCAGTTTCGTGTCTTTCGGCTCCGGACGGTGTTTCTTATAGATGGTCCACGCGACAAGCAGGATAACGATCGCCGCGATCACTCCGACCACCAGGCTGAAGTGGCTGTCCATCCACGCGCCGCTCACCTGCTGGTAAGCGCTGGAATAGTACGAACGGTCCGCGCCCTTGTAGAAGTTGTCGAGGGCCTTGTCATACTCTCCCGTACGCATCTGGTACTTGCCCAGGCCCAGGTTCGCGTAGTAGAAGTTGTTGTTGATGTCCAGCACCTGCTCCCAGTAACCGGCCGCCGTCTCGTAGTCGTATTTGGACTGCGCTTCCAGCGCGGAATTGATCAGGGAGCCGTAAGTCGTGGGGGCGAACACCTCCAGGGTCTGGAACACGATGTCCACGACCACGATCTTGTCGTCCATGAAGCAGAACGTGGACGGGGAGCTTAAAAGTCCCTGCTTGTTGCCGCTGCCGCCCAGCTCATAGAGCAGATAGCCGTCGCTGCTGTAGACGAAAAGCCTGGAATAGTTGGAATCCAGGACCGCGAACCGTCCGTCGTCCGCCACCGCGATACTGACCAAGTTCGACAGAGAGGTCTTGCCCTCGTAGTCGCCGATCGGAGGATTGACGAAATCGTGCTCCGGCATAACGTCCTTACCGGAGGAGTTCAGCTTCTTGATCGGCTTCTCCGTCGTGGAATCCGCCACACTGGCGAAAATGAAGCCGTCCTGGTCGATGGCCAGATCGCTGTAGGAAGTCGGCAGCCACAGCTCGCTTCGGGCCAGCTGCTCTTCCGTCGCCAGCTGTCTCCACATCAGGTCGATGGCCGAATAGGTGACTTCCGTCGCGCCTACATAGCGGTTGAAGTTGCCTTCCGGATCCAGCTCGGCGAAGCCCTCGTAGCAGTTCTCAACCAGCACGTAGATACGTCCCACGCTGTCCACCACCAGGCGCTTCGGACGATAGGTCGTCGTCAGACCGATGCAGTGGGGGTCGCCGATGGCGCGCACATACTGGCCTTTTTCATCGAACTCGATGATCTCCCCCTGGTCTTTCTCGCAGATGTAGATGTGCCCGTCCTCTGTGACAAAGATGCCGGTGGGGGCTTTGATGGTACTCACCGTACCGTCTTCTCTTGTGTACTCTGTAATATAGCTTGCATTCTCAAAATTTTTATCGGTAATGACAATATAACCGTTCAGAGCCAGGTACAGCTTATCATTCCGATAGAATACGGCAGATGCGGAAGCCATGGAACCGAGTCCCAGATCCGCGCCATAGATGGTCTGTTCCAGTTCGTACGCCACCGGAGCCTCGACAAGGTTGCCCCAGATGTCATAGGAATAGGTATCTGCCGCGTAGGACACCGTGCCAAATCCAAGGATGGCACTTAATACAAGAGCAAGCGCTGCTGCGCACTTTCTCTTAATCTTAACAGATCTCTGCATACGCCACCTCTTATTCTTTCATGCCGGATGTTGCCATCGTAGATACCACGTTGTTCTGCATAATCAGGAACACGATAAGCGGTACGGCAAACATGATCACCGAAGATGCGGACGAAATACCTTTATAGGAAGCGCCTACGCCGGCGACGTTGCCGCTGGCCAGCTGGCCTACCACGTAAGCGAAGCCTTTCTCAGCCTCCGCATAGATGAAGCTGGCGCCCGTATTGGTCCAAAAGCTCTGGAACACCATGATAAATGCCGTTACCAGCGCCGGTTTTACCACCGGCATAACGATCGTAAAATGGATGCGGAGATAACCCGCGCCGTCGATCTGAGCCGCCTCCGTCAGGCTGTCCGGAATCTGCTCCATGAAGTTCTTCATCAGGTACAGACCCAGTGTGGAAGCGAAGCCCGGGATGATGATCGCCCACTGCGTATCCAGAAAGCCCAGATGCGCGATGGTCAGGAAGTTCGGGATCATCGTTACCGCGCCGTTGAACATCAGCGAATATACGATCAGCTGATTGAAGAACGCGGAGCCGGGGAACTTGAATTTTGCCAGCGGGAACGCGCACAGGGACGCAATCACGATATGGCCGATCGAACCCACCACCACGACGAACAGGGAGTTATACAGCGACCGGGTCACGGGAACCACCGTGTTGGCCAGGACGTTCACGAAGTCGCGGTAGTTGTTGAACGTCGGGTTCCTCACCAGGATCCTGGGCGGGAAGATGAACATCTCGTTCATCGGCTTTAAGGACTGGCTCAGCATAAAAATTACCGGGAAGAAGAACGCAAAGCCCATCGCCAGAAGGAACAGTCCGAGGATCACGTTCCCCCAGAAACTCCGCTCCGACTTCTTGACCGAGGGGGCGAAATCAAGCTTGGACTTCTTCTTTTTCTGGTAATTCGTTTTGATTTTAGTAATAATATCCATCGTCACTTCTCCTTTCACCCATCACGTGCCAACCTTGCGAAGCAGCTTCTGGATCAGCATGTTCGCGGCGATCATCAACAGGAAAAGCAGGAAAGCGATCGCTGACGCGTATCCCATCTCCATGCGGATGGAACCGTAGTCCATCAGGTGGTTGTAGATCGTATGGGTCGCATAGTTCGGGCTCGGGAAACCGACCAGGCCGTCGCCGACGCTGCCGACGGAAAGAGAGCTGGTGATCGCCATGACCGCGCCGAACATCAGCTGCGGCTTCATGTTGGGAAGCGTGATGAACCACAGCTCCTGCCAGCGGTTCTTGATGCCGTCGATGGCGCCCGCCTCGTACTGCGCGTCGTCCACGCCCTTAATACCGGCGACGAACGAAAGGAAGCCTACGCCCATGCTGGTCCACAGGGATGCCAGCACGACTACGATCATTACGTAATCCGAATCCGAGAGCCAGAGGATCGGCTCGCTGATGATCCCCAGGTTCTGCAAAAACGCGTTCAGATAACCGTTGCTGTCGTTGGA
>CANQYH010000181.1 GCA_947628025.1 uncultured Lachnospiraceae bacterium
GTCTACGCGTTGGACGGGAACAACCGGCCGTCCTACTACATAGACCGCTGGTATTATCTCTATGATACAGGTTACCGGCCCGTAACCTGCAGCCGCCTGCAGGAATCGGATAAGGACCGCTGGCAGGTGAGGCAGGAGCCGGTCCCGGGAGCGGAGCAGATCCATGCCAACGTATTTTTCCACCAGTCGCCCATCCATGTCCGGGCGGTCATCTATCTCTGGCTGGTGCGTTCGGAAGACGGCGGCCGGACCTGGTCCGCGCCGCAGATCGTCAGTCCCCAGGTCCGGACGGGGGAAGCCCCCGGGAACTGGTTTTACGGCGTGGGACCCGGGCGCGGCCTGGCGGTGTCTCTCGGCGGCGGCCGTACCCGCATCCTGTTCCCGTGCTATACTCACAGTCCCGGCATCGGCGACGGCAGGACCAGCGTGATCTATTCCGACGACGGCGGTCTCCATTGGAAGAAGAGCGGCGAAGCCCCGGCGCTGTCTTCCGAAGCGGCCATGGCGGAGCTGGACGGGCGGATCTATCTGTTTTCCCGCCACGGGGCCGTGTCCGTGTCCGACGATCTGGGCGAGACCTGGCGCGTGTCGGGAAACTGGCCGGAGGGGCTGCATACGGAATGTCAGATCAGCGCAATCGCTTATTCGCGGCCTGTCGGCGGGAAGAAAGTGATCCTTTTATCGGGACCCTCCGGCGGAGGCCGTATCGACGGGAAGATCTGGGTGGGATCTGCCGCCGGGAACGGGACGATCGTCTGGAAATGCGGCTGCCGCATTACCGAAAACGGCGGCTGGTACGGGTATTCCTGCCTGACGGAATTGCCGGACGGCTCGGTGGGACTGCTCTATGAGAGCGGAAACGGCAGGATCTGTTTCCGGAAGCTGAACGCGGAGGAGATTTTTGGTGCCGCCGATTGATTTAAAAAATAAATTTATTCAATAAAATATTTTCAATCTCCCTTTTTCGGTTCTTTTTTCTGTACGCGCCGGATAGCGGGCATAAAGTTCGGAAATTTTCGCGGAATCTTATAAAAATCTGGCAATATATCGCGTTAATCCACTAAAATATCCGGCGAGACAGCGGCGGCGGAAAGAGAGCCGAAAAGGGAAATAAATTCAAAATCAAAATAATTCTAGGGCATTTTCCACAATAAATCCAAAGAAAAATTGACATATATGACAAAATCAATCGGATTTTAAAGTGTTTATTGTAAAATTTAACAAAATATGCTATAGTACAATAAGTTACAAAAAATAATTAATTCGCCGTCCGTTTTCCGGCGGCCAAAGGCAAGGGGGTAGAAGATGAAACATGAAATGACTTACGATAAGGAGCTGGCCAAGCGCGGCCGGAAAAGGGCGCTGGCGAGAGCCAAGTCCTACTGGCAGCTGTATCTGTTCCTTATCCCGGCGATCCTGTACTTCGGCATATTCCGGTATGTGCCGATGGCCGGTATTCAGATCGCGTTCAAGGATTATAACCTGGTGGGCGGTATCTGGGGTTCTCCATGGGTAGGCTTCAAGCATTTTATCCGCTTCTTCAATTCCGCCGACTGCTGGATGGTCATCCGCAATACGCTGACCATCAGTATCCTGGGACTGGTATTCGGGTTCCCGCTGCCGATCATCATCGCGCTGCTGCTGAACCAGACCAGAAGCAAAAAATTCGCGAAAGTGGTGCAGACCGTGATCTACGCGCCGCACTTTATCTCCGCGGTCATCATCGTCGGTATGCTGAACCTGTTTCTGGCGCCCAGCACCGGCATCCTGAATCAGATCCTGCGTCTGGTAACGGGCGATAAGACGATCTCGATCATGTTTATGGGAAGTACGGCCATGTTCCCGTGGATCTATGTGATCTCCGAGATCTGGCAGAACATGGGATATAACTCCATCGTGTATACGGCCGCGCTGAGCGGCGTAAGTCCGGAGCTTCATGAATCGGCCATCGTGGACGGCGCGACGGTGCTGCAGAGGATCTTCTACATAGACATCCCCAGCATCATGCCGACCATCGTGATCCTGCTGATCATGAATACGGGACGCGTGCTGACCGTCGGTTATGAGAAGATATTCCTGATGCAGAACGCCCTGAACCGCACCGCGTCCGAGGTGATCTCGACCTACGTGTACCAGCAGGCGTTCGGCGCGACTTCCATCCCGAACTTCAGCTATTCTTCCGCGATCGGTCTGTTTGAGTCTGTCGTCAGCCTGACTTTGCTTCTTATTGTCAATAAGATCGCGAAGAAGTATGCCGACATGTCTTTGGTATAAGGAGGTGGCGAGATGAGCGCAAGTTCCGCAAGAGCGAAAGCGAAAGCGCTGCATAAGCGCGAGGGGAGCAACCTGTTCCATTTCTTTAACTACTGCTTCCTGGGCCTGATCCTGTTCATCGTGGCGTACCCGATCTATTTTGTGCTGATCGCCTCGTTCAGCGCCCCGGCCCTGGTCAATTCCGGGCAGGTGCTGGCGGTTCCCAAGGGCATCACCCTGGAGGGCTACAAAGCCGTGTTCCAGGACGACATGATCATGACCGGCTACAAAAATTCCATCATTTATACGGTGACGGGCGTATTCTTCAGCACGATCACGACGGTGCTGGCGGCCTATTCCCTGGCCCGCAGGGACCTGCCCATGCGTTCGGTATTCATGATGCTGATCGTGTTCACCATGTATTTTGGCGGCGGCATGATCCCCACCTATCTGGTGGTGCAGAAGCTGGGCCTGACCGGCAATATGTGGTCGCTGGTCCTGCCGGGCATGATCGTCCCCTACAACCTGATCGTGGCGAGGACGTTCTTTGAGAGCTCGATCCCGGACGAACTGCGGGAATCGGCGCAGCTGGACGGCTGTACCGAATGGCAGTTTTTCAGGGAGGTCGCGATCCCGCTGTCCAAGGCGGTCATCGCGATGATGATTTTGTTTTACGGCGTGGCCCAGTGGAATACCTACTTTAACGCGATGATCTATCTGGGCCGTTATCAGGCCAAATACCCGCTGCAGCTGGTGCTGAGGAACATCCTGATCGAGAACCAGGTGTCCCAGGAGATGCTGGGCGACGTATACCAGGCGGCTCTGCAGCAGGAGAGGGCGGGACTGATCAAATACGTGTCCATTATCGTGTCGGCGGCGCCGCTGATGATCCTGTACCCGTTTGTGCAGAAGCATTTTGTTAAAGGCGTTCTCATTGGATCCGTAAAAGGATAATGAGATAGAGTAACTCGAAATTTTGAGAAGAAAAGGAGAGGACTATGAAGAAAAGAACTTTAGCATCAGCAGTGGCCGCGGCGCTGGTATGCTCGATGGCGCTCAGCGCCTGCGGAGGCGGCGGAGGCGCCGCCACGACGACGGCGGCCGGGACGACGGTGGCAGCGACGACAGCCGCGGCCGGGGGGGCATCCGGGACGACGGCAGAGAAAGTAGACACGGGGCGCGCAGGTTATGACTGGATCGCGAACAACGTGCCGAAGTTGACGGACGAGAAGGTGACCTACAAGATCGCGGTCCAGCAGGAGACTTCGCAGATCGATTACAACAACATTGAGTTTTTCAAGGAGCTGGAGAAAGCGACCAACGTACACATTGAGTTCCAGTGCTTCCCGGTCAGCGGCTACAATGAGCAGAAGAACCTGATGCTGGCGACCGGCGACTATCCGGACGCGTTCATGGGCTACGCCTGCCTGAGCATGGCGGACCTGAACCAGTACGGCCCGATGGGCGTGTTCATTCCGGTGGAGGACCTGATCGCTCAGTACTGCCCCAACTACCAGAAAGTGCTGGAGGACAACCCGACCCTGGTCGGACTTTCCCAGGCGTTTGACGGACATACCTATTCCTGGGGCGACATCAACGACTCCCCGAGCCGCGACTGGCCGGACAACCTCTATATCAATAAGACCTGGCTGGACAACCTGGGCCTGGAGATCCCGACCACGATGGAAGAGTACTACAATGTCCTGAAAGCGTTTAAAGAGCAGGATGCCAACGGCAACGGAGACCCCAACGATGAGATCCCCTACACGTTCTTCAGCTATCAGCACATCAATGGCTACGGCGGCTTCTTTGGCGCGTACGGCGAGGCCGAGGCGTTCAACGCGGCCGGCGGCACGCTGAACCATTTTATTGTGAACGACAACGACGAGGTCGTGTATCTGCCCCTGACCGAAGAGTACAAGACCGCGATCCGTGAGCTGCGCAAGTTCGTCACCGACGGCCTGTGGGATCGGGATGGTTTCGTGCAGACCATGGACCAGTACAACGGCAAACTGGCGAACCCGACCCCGATCGTGGGTTCTGCTTACACATGGGGCCCGACCAGCTTCGCGGCTGACTGCGCCGATCAGTATGTGGCCATCACGCCTCTGAAGGCGACCGCGGACTCCGCTCCGGCGAAAGTGCATCACCGCCGCAACCACATCAGCATCAACGCGACCGGCTTCTCCATCACCAACAAGTGCAAGAATACGGAGCTGTTGGCACAGTGGGTGGACCTGCTGTATAATGACGTGATCTCCATCCTGGCTTATCAGGGCATCGAGCGTATTACCGCCATTGATGAGGACGGCACGGTCCATTACAACGAAGCGAACGAGCCCGACGGCACGTCGTTCAGCACTTATGTAAAGAACACCAACGCGTTCGACGGCGTTCCGAAGAACATGAGCATGACCAACCGCTACGAGAAGATGGTCATGGAGACCGTTACGGACAAGAAGATGGAAGTCACGCTCAGCATCTACGCGAACCAGCCGCAGAGCCTGACCCTGCCGAGCATGAACTTCACCGAGGAAGAGAATCAGGTCATCAACGACATCGGCAAGTCCTGCCAGACCTGGGTGGAGCAGAAGCAGAACGAGTGGCTGCTGAACGAGGGTCATGACATCGATACTGAGTGGGACGCTTATGTAGAGCAGCTGAACAAGTACAACGTACAGACATTCATCGATACGATGCAGCAGGCTTATGACAGGACCATCGGCAAGTAATAGAGGCTTTGACGCCGGTTGACAAGTGCCCGGTACTCTTGCTAAGATATGGGAGGGCGAAATGCCCTCCCATTTTTTAGAGAAAAGGAAAGGAATGGTTTGGAATGACTCCCAATATCGTATTTTTCTTCTCTGACCAGCAGCGGTGGGATACCCTGGGCTGCAATGGCCAGATACCGGACGTGACTCCCAGACTGGATCAGTTTGCCAGGGAGGACGCGACAAATTTTGTAAATTGTTTCACGCCTCAGCCGGTCTGCGGTCCGGCCAGGGCGATGCTGCAGACGGGGCTTTATCCGACGCAGACCGGGTGCTTTAGGAACGCGGTCTCGCTGCCCGTAAACCAGCGTACCATTGCGAAAGCGATCAAAGAAGCAGGTTATGAGGTAGGTTACGTAGGAAAATGGCACCTGGCCTCGGACAGGGACGGCGAGAACTACGCCACGCTGCCGGTGCCGCCGGAGCGCAGAGGCGGCTACGACGGGTTCTGGCGCGCCGCGGACGTGCTGGAGTTTACGTCCCACGGCTACGGCGGTTATGTATACGATGAGAATGGAAAGAAACTGGAGTTTGACGGCTACCGCACGGACTGCATCACGGACCACGCGCTGGAGTTTATCGAACATTATAAGAGCGAAAAGCCGTTTTTCCTTTTTATCTCTCATATAGAACCCCATCATCAGAATGACCGGAACGATTATGAGGGACCGAAAGGAAGTCAGGAGAAATATAGAGATTTTGTGGCGCCGCCGGATCTGGAGCCGGGCAAAGGCGACTGGGAACGGTTTTATCCGGATTACCTGGGCTGTATCAACGCCCTGGATACGAATTTTGGCCGGGTCGTGGACGCTTTGAAAGCCAGAGGCTTCTATGAAAATACGCTGGTGGTCTACGCCAGCGACCATGGCTGCCATTTCAAGACGCTGACCGGCGAGCCGGTGCGGGGAGGCGGCGACGATTACAAGCGCAACAGCTTCGATAACACGATCCATGTGCCGCTTTTGATCAAAGGGCCCGGATTTGAGCCCGGACGCCGGGAAGAAAAGGTGGTCAGCCTGATCGATCTGCCGGTCACGCTGATGACGGCCGCGGGCTGCCGGATCGACGAGGGGATCCAGGGTCGCGCGCTTCAGGAGATAGGGGCCGGCGACTGGGAGAATATGGTTTATATTCAGATCAGCGAGAGCTATGTAGGCCGCGCTGTGCGCAGCGACCGCTATAAGTATGTGGTTTACGCGCCGGAGCAGGATCCGCGCAACGTGGCGGTGACGGACGTTTACCGCGAGCGGTATCTGTTTGATCTGGAAAAGGACCCGCTCGAGAAACACAATCTGCTGGGAGACGCGGAGTATGAGCCGGTCCGCGCCGCGATGAAAGAACGCCTGCTCCGGTTTGCCAGGCAGGCAGGAGAAGGAGAACTACAGATAACGGAGGGATAGCATGGGGATTATTTTTTCATATGAGGATGCAGACGACAGAACCCTTGCGTTTGCCGCCGGAGAGGCCGGGGACTATATAAGGAGGATGCTG